>JBGTFI010000439.1:0-13293 GCA_041747335.1 Phycisphaeraceae bacterium
GACCCGGCTCAAGACCCTGGACTCGAGACCCCAGGCCCACTCCCCCCCATGTCCTACACCGTCCTGGCACGTCGGTATCGCTCGGCCGCCTTTGGCGAGGTGGTCGGGCAGGAGCACGTGGCCCGCACCCTGGGCAACGCCATCGCCACCGGCAGGGTCGCGCACGCTTTTCTCTTCTGCGGAACACGCGGCGTGGGCAAGACCTCCATGGCCCGAATCTTCGCCCGCGCCCTCAACGCCCCCGACACCATCCCCGACTGCCCAAAACCCCCGGACGGGGCGGCGTTCCCCCCCGTGGACGTACAGCAGCGCATGGCCGAGGCGATCATGCGTGGGGACGACCTCAACGTCATCGAGATCGACGGCGCCTCCAACAACGGCGTCGAGAACGCCCGCAACCTGATCGCCAACGCCGCGCTTGCGCCCACCAACGCCGCCCTCTACAAGATCTACATCATCGACGAGGTCCACATGCTCTCGACGGCGGCGTTCAACGCCCTGCTCAAGACCATGGAGGAGCCTCCGTCGCACGTCAAGTTCATCCTCTGCACCACCGAGGCGCACAAGGTTCCGGCGACGATCCAGTCGCGCTGCCAGCGATTCGACTTCCGCAACATTCCCACCGCGCGCATCGCCGCGCACCTCAAGGAGGTGCTGGCGAAGGAGGACATCCAGGCCGACGAGCAGGTGGTCTGGGAACTGGCGCGTCTGGGCAGCGGATCGATGCGCGATGCTCTGTCGCTTCTGGACCGGTTGATCGCCGCCGGCCAGTCGCCGCTGAGCGCGGAGCTGCTCGAACAGATGCTGGGCATGCCCGCCGCGAAACGCGTCGCGGCCCTGGTGGATGCGCTGGCGTCCGGTGACGTGGCCGGAACGCTCGATCACGCGGCCGGGCTTCTGGATCAGGGCATCGCGCAGGATCAGATCTTCGAGGTGCTGATCGAACGGTTCCGCCATCTCATGCTCCTCTCAGCCTGCGGGTCCGCCACGGACCTGGTGGAGATGCCCGACGAAGCGCGCAAGGAGGCGGCGCAGCAGGCGGCCAAGTTCGACCCCGCCGGGCTGGCGCACATGATCGCCGTCTGCGAGAGCGTGCAGCGGATGAGCAAGAACAGCTCCAACGCGCGAGCGCTCTTCGACGCGGCCATGGTCCGACTGGCGCTCGCGGAAAAGATGGCCGACGTGACGGCGCTGCTCACCGGCGAAGCGGCAAAAAAAAAAGCACCCGGTGACCGATCGCCGGTAACGGGGCCGGGTGCCACTGGTGGCTTATCGGGTGCCACTGGCGGCTTGCCCGTCAGTGCGGATGTTTCTACGCCTCGGAACACTGGCGGGCAAGCCCCCAGCGCCACCCGCGCGGCAGAGGGCGTTACAGATCGTCAAGCGTCCGCGTCCTCGGCGACCGCGTTATCCGACGATCAGAAAAATGATCCGGCCGCGGTGTGGGGCGCCGTGCTTGCCGTGGCGGCTGGGCGGGCGCCGCTGGGATGGATCCGCAAGCTGAACCTCATGGGTCTCGGCGAACACAGCGCCACCCTCGCGGTCTCCACCGGCGGCGGCGACACCGTGCGATTCATCACCGACCGGCAGCGCCAGCAGCTTGGCGAACTCGTCGCACAGGTGCTCGGCCGGCCGGTGAAGATCGCGATCCGCTCCGAACCGGCGCAACCATCCCCGTCTCAAAGCCAACCGTCCGAAACGGACGCGGCCGATCGCCGCGGTGTCCAGCAACAGGCCATGTCCCTGCCGCTGGTGAAGAAGGTGATGGAGACGTTCGACAATGTGATGCTCGTGGATGTGAGCAGGGCGCTGACCGAACCGACCAACGCACAAGACAACGAACACCGGTAGCGCGTCTGAAGCTATCTGACAAGCGTACGGTTCGATCGCTGCAGGTGAACCTCGAAGATCAATCTCCGGAATCGGGAGACATTGATGCGGCCTGGCGACATAAGCTGAACCGTCCGTAGGGTCCGCTATTGCGGACCACCAGGCAGCCGGATGTGCCCTTGCATCCGACGATCGACGATCATGCTCAGGGGCGTAGGGTGGGCACCGCCCACCGCCGAACGTCGCGATCACTCGTCCACAACGGAAAGCGCAGGGCGGTTGTCTCGTGTCATGAAAACACACCCGGCCAGAGCAAGGACAGGAACACCAAAGCAATCAGCGCACCCATGCCGAGCGCAATGAGCCCGAAAGTCAATCCCGCCAACCGGTCACCCCAGCCCCCGAAGCGCACACTTGCGACAGCGCATCCTACAGACACCGCACAGGCGACGATCAGGGGAATGCAGCGGGCGATAGGTGAACCTCGATGATCAATCACCGTCAACCATAGGAATATGAAAAGACACCCCGCCGCCGCCACCAACGTCTCCCACCGCCGAAACGCCCCGGGCATCCTGGAGAGGTACGTCGTCGGATCGTATGGATTGAACGCTTGGCCGCATTCGGGGCATTCGCGGTTAGCGCACGCGTGAAGGTCGTAATGGCACGAGCGGCAGAGCATGGGGCCGTGATGGGGTGGGGGGGGGAGGCATGCGGTAGTTCATGATAGGCGTTCCGTAGGGTCCGCTATTGCGGACCACCAGCCCGCTGGACGTGCCCTCGAATCCGATGATCGGCGATTACGCTTGGATTCGGTCCGCAGTAGCGGACCCTACCCCCTTCGCCGCCACTCCAGGATCCCCAGCATCGCCAGGACCGCCGCGGATTGCGCCCCCGCGAGGATCGCCTGCCACGCCTCCAGCCGGCCGAGCATCACCCCGCTCAGCCCCGTCGCCAGCGTGCAGAGCCAGATGAGGACGACGGCCGCTCTGCGCGACAGGCCCAGACGCACCAGGCGGTGCGAAAAATGGTTCTGATCCGCGGAAAACGGGCTGCGGCCGGCGCGCAGGCGGATGAGCGTCACGCTGCAGAGATCATAGAGCGGCACCGCCAGCACCATGAGCGGCATCAGCAGCCCATACCAGTTCTGCGCCGGCGGCAGCGGCGCTTCGGCGCGAAACGACGCAGTATCAGACGCGAAGTACGTCGTGCGGATGCTGATGATGGCGATAAGCATCCCCAGCACCAGCGATCCGCCATCGCCCATAAAGACCTTCGCGGGGGGGAAGTTGAAGATGAGAAAGCCCACCAGCGCCCCCACCAGCAGCGCGCACAGCGCCGCGATGAACCACTGCCCGCTCAAAAGCGTGGCCGCCAGGTACAGCGCGGCGATGATTGCCCCCACGCCCGCGGACAGCCCGTCCATGTTGTCGAGCATGTTCATGGCGTTGGTGACCGCGGCGATCCACAGAATGCTCAAAACGATGCTCGCAAACGTCCCAAACACACCCAATTCCGCAAGGAACGAGAAGATGCGCATGTCGAACGCCAGCACAAGCGCCGCGGCGACCATAAGTTCAATCATCAGCTTCACCGCAGCGCGCAGCCCCCGTCGATCGTCCACCAGGCCCAGAACGTGCATGATGCCCAACGCGATCAGGATCCCGAGCGCGAGCGGGCGCGTGCGCCGCAGCCCGGGCAGGTGCTCCGCGACGGCTGCCAGCCGGCCGGTCCAGAAACCATCGGGCAGGAAGGTTATGGCGAGGATGGCCACGAGCAGTGGCGCGGCGACGGCCGCGAAGATCGCGATCCCGCCGGTGCAGGGGACGGGCCGCTCATGCCCCTTGTGCCCGCCGGGTGTGTCAAGCCGCCCGCGACGGACGCCCCAGCCGATCAGCCACCAAGTGAGCGGGGCGCTCAGCGCCAGACTCAGGGGGATCAGCAGGAGGCAGAGGGTGATCATCGCGGTATTGGAGAGGGTAGCGGGTCGGTTGGCAAGCGGCATACGCGGCGTAAGCAGACGTAAAGGCGGCACAAGACCGATGTAGAATGCCTTTGCGAAGGGGGTGTATCGCGGATTGCATATCAAGGAGATCACGTCGTGAAATTGGTTCGCAACCGTACCTGCAAGATGCCTGCGATTGTCCTCTTTCTCCTGGCCCTGTTCGGCGCGGCCGCAGGCGTCGTGCAGGCCGAAACCGTCGGCGATCGCCTGTGGATCTGGGCGCACGCGGCGGGCGTCTACAACGACAGTTATCTCCGCGAGCACCCCATCAAGTCGTCCATCGAGCCGATCGACGCGGCGGAATCCATGGGTATCCGTAACGTGATGATGATCCGCTACCTCGACAACCCCGCGCCGCCGTTCGAGGCGTATTACACGCCGTTTCGGCGGATGGACCGGGTGGTGTGGTCGCTCACGGGCGCCGGGGGAATCACCTCTGAAGAGGAGCGTCAACAGACCTACCGCCTGGCCGAACGGGAAATGAACCTGACCGGGTTCGTGCTGGACGACTTCTTCCACACCTCCGCCACGTCGGTTGTCGATGAACGCCCTCAGTGGCTGGCCGCCAACAACACACAATTCCCGGTGGAGCTAAGTCTGCGGCCGGAAAGGCCGGTGTCGGCCGATCGCATCGAGCTGGTGCAGAGCGACTGGCACAGCGGAGACTATCGCACGGCCCAGTTCGTCGTCGAAGTTTCGCGCGACGGTGAAACCTTCGAGCCGGTGTATCGCGGCATCATGCCCGATGAAGGCGGCCGCGGCGTGCAACTGCCGCTCCCGGCCGGAGCCGTTGCGGCGCTCCGCATCCGGATCCTCACAACGCACGACACCGAGGCCGCGCGAAGCTGCGGACTTTCGGCGGTGCGCTTGTATGACGGCGATGCGCGGCTCGACACGAGTCAATGGCGCGCCGAGGCGACCAGCACCTACCCCGGCCACGAGGCGGCGAATGTGCTGGCCGATGAAGCGACGCCGTTTCCCGCGTCCGTGACGCCCGATGAGCTGCGTGCGATCCGCGATCGCGTGCGGACCATCGGCCGCCCGCTCACCATCGACTGCGTCGTCTACACCGGCCAGATCTCACCCCGCGCCAAATCGCACCTGAAACATGTGGATCGCATGCTGCTCTGGACGTGGGTTCCGGCGGAACTGGATCAACTTGAAGCGAACCTGGCCAGGCTCGAGCGGCTTGCGCCGGGCAAGCCCATCCTGCTGGGCTGCTACATGTACGACTTCCACGAATCAAGACCGCTGGCGGTGGAGCGCATGCGTGTTCAGTCCGAACTGGGACTCAGGTGGCTGCGCGAAGGGCGCATCGAAGGGATCATCTTTCTCGGCACGCCCGTGGTCGATGTCGAACTCGAAGCCGTCGAATGGACGAAGCACTGGATCACGCGAGTGTCGCCGATCCCCCTTGAACGCCAGCCATGAATCGCCCTCACGGGCCGATCCGCGGCGGTTCCCGTGTCACCGTCGTCTCGCGCGATCCCTGAATCATCTGCACTTTCGTCACGGCCGCGCCGACCGATTCCGCATCGACATGAAGCTCAAACTCCAGATCGAACGCCCGGCTCTGCCCCGGCCCGAGCTTCGGGACGCGGCCGAAGCTCCGCTCGACCCGCCGGTTGAACGGGAACCCCGTGCCCGGTTCGATCCCCGTCACGTACCCGCTCGCCTCGGAGGCCGTGTTCTTCCAGATCGTCAGGTAGGGGAGCTGCGCCGTGTTCCATGAAAGCAAAACCGCGCGGTCGCCCGCGGCGTTGTGAAGCACCGCGGCGCTGCGGCCGTTCTCATCCGCGAACGGCTCGACGAGGTAGACCTGCTCGATGAAACCGGTCGTCGGCCCCTGATAGCGGCCGTAATCCTCGATGCCCCCGCCCGCATGACTGTTCATCGGCGCGATCCCCCGGACCGGCGCGATCACCCGCGCGTTCTCACCCAGCAGCGGCTTGCCGAAGTTCGCGTGATAGATGATCTGAAACTCCTGATCGAACCCGCCGTGGTTGATGACCTCATCCGACACGCGGAACGATGACTCGCCGGGAACCGTCGAAAGCTCGGCCCGCAGCTCCAGGGCCGGGCCGTAAAACATGCGCTCGTTCACAACGCCGCGCACGCGGATGCGGTGCGGCGGGTGGCGGTCGATGAGCACCTCGACGTGCGAAGCCGGAATGTTGCCGATCCGGCCGTGCAGCGTGAGGTCCATCTCCGCCGTGTCGCCCGTGTTGGTGATGAACTTGTCGCGGCCGGGGTGTCCGGCGAACTCCAACCCGCAGCGGACGAGCATCTCGTTGAAGCCCTCGAGCCATCCCAGACCGCCGCGCGATTCGTGGTCGATGTACTTGGGGTGAACAACCTCCTTCACCGGCGACTCCCATCCCAGGCGAAGATCACCGCGCCGCGCCTCCAGAATGCTCATGCCCCGCGTGGGGATGACCGTGATGGTCATGACGCCGTTGTCGATCTCGATGACCTCCACGCCCTCCTGCCTCCCGCCGCGCAGGATGCGCTGCTGGATGGAGAAGGTTTGGGGGTGGTCGGGCAGGAGGTCACGGCTGGTGATGCGCCACTCACCCTGACGGATGTTGTGCTCGGCGTCCGTGAGGACGAAGCGCCAGGCATCAGACTCCTGGGCGCGAAGGGCGACGGTGGGGAGGAGCAGGGCCAGCGCGATGAGAAGAAGTTGTGGGAGTTTGGCGGGCATGGGCGTGGTGTGGGGGTTTGTTTGTGGCAGTGGGGCGGGCGTCTCGCCCGCCATTGCGGCCCAGCCGCAAGTTTCCAGGGACGGTGACTCAAACATGGATTCAGGCCTTGAAGCCTGATGGCGGGCTTTCGCGCCCGCCCCACTTCGGAGTTCACGCGAAGATATCCTCCAGCGCCTGGCGCATCACCTTGGGATCGACATCGACGCCCGTCCAGTACTTGATCCCGATGACCCCCTGGTTGACCAGCATCCCCAGGCCGTCGATCACTTTGCACCCGCGCGCCGTCGCATCACGAACCAGGCGCGTTCGAGGCGGGTTCGGAATGACATCCGCCACGACCATTCCCGGACGCAGTGTGTCCGTGTTCAGCGCCAGCCGCGCATCGATATCCGGAAACAGCCCGATCGAGGTGGCGTTGATGACCACGTCCGTCCCGTCCGGCACGTTGAAATCACCGCTCCAGGGGACGAAACGGACTGCGGAGCGAATCGCGGACTCAAAGAGCTTCACCAGCTCCCGGCCGCGCTCCTCACTTCGGTTGACGATGGTGATGTCCGCCGCGCCCGCCAGGCCAAGCTCCACCCCGATCGCCCGCGCCGCGCCCCCCGCGCCGAAGATGACCACGCGCTTGCCCTTGGGGTCGGCAAGTTCCCGGAGGGATTCCACAAAACCCTTGCCGTCCGTGTTTTCCCCGATGAGCTTCCCATCACGTCGGACGACGCAGTTGACCGCGCGCATGAGCGAAGCCGATTCGCCCAGTCCGTCGAGGTGCTCGATCACCGCGACCTTGTGGGGGATGGTGCAGTTGAAACCGGCAAAGCCCATGGCCCGCGCGCCTAGGACGGCATCCTTCAGCCCCCCCGGTGAGACTTCGATCGTGAGGTAACGCCATTCGAGACCGTGGTGTCGGAACGCCGCCTCGACCATGGCCTGGGTGGGGTTCTCCGCCACGGGCTGCCCGAAGCAGCCGACGAGCTCCTGCTTGAAGTTGAGGGGTTGACTCATAAAGGTAAACCGGGCACGGCGATTACGGGGAAGTTCTTCGACGGGGCGCGCCTTACGCTCTCCGGAAGCTTACTCGATTCCGGGGAAACGCGCCTTGCCTGCGTCATCTCCGCGGTCAGTGGGTGGGCCTGCGACCCAGGGAGTACGCCCTCACCCCTTCGTCCCCAAGGCCTCGCCCCGTTCGGCGGCGCTTGGTTGTCTGATCTCGATCGCCAGTTCCTCCTCGCGCACGTCCACCAGCACCGTCGCGCCCGGCGCGGCCTCGCCGGCCAGCAAAGCCCTGCCGACCTTGGTCTCCAGCGTGTGCTGCAGGAAGCGCTTGAGCGGGCGCGCCCCATAGACCGGATCATAACCCGCCTGCGCGATGTGCCGGCGGGCTTCCTCGGTCAGCTCCAGCCCAACCTCGCGCTCAGCCAGGCGTTTACGCACGTCGCTCACCAGCAGGTCGACGATCTTCTCAATCTCCGCGAGCGTCAGCGGCTTGAACAGCACGATGTCGTCCACCCGGTTGAGGAACTCCGGTCGGAAGTGCCTGCGAAGGTCGGACATGACGGAGTTCCGCGCATGGTCGCTGATCTCGGCGCGCGTCGAGATGCTCATCGCATCGTCGAGCAGGTGTTGCGACCCGATGTTGCTTGTCATGATGATGACGGTGTTCTTGAAGTTCACCGTCCGGCCCTGCGCGTCGGTCACGCGGCCGTCGTCAAGAATCTGCAGCAGCACGTTGAACACATCCGCGTGCGCCTTTTCGACCTCGTCGAAGAGGATCACGCAGTAAGGCTTGCGGCGCACCGCCTCGGTGAGCTGCCCGCCTTCCTCATACCCGACGTATCCGGGCGGCGCGCCGATCATGCGCGACACGGCGAACTTCTCCATGTATTCGCTCATGTCGATGCGCACCATGTTGTCCTCGCTGTCGAAGAGCGCCTCGGCCAACGCGCGGGCAAGCTCCGTTTTTCCCACGCCCGTCGGCCCCAGGAAGATGAACGATCCGATCGGCCGGCGGGGATCCTTGATCCCGCTGCGGGCGCGGATCACCGCGTCGGCCACCAGCCCCACCGCCTCGTCCTGCCCGATGATGCGCTGGTGCAGCACCTGGTCGAGCTTGAGCAGCTTCTCACGCTCGCCCTCGACCAACCGGGTCACGGGAATGCCCGTCCAGCGGGCGACGATCTGGGCGATTTCGTCCTCCGTCACCTCCTCGCGCAGGAGCTTGCCCTCCTCGCTCTCAAGTTTGCCTTCCTCCTCGCGAAGACGCTTCTGGAGATCGGGCAACCGCCCGTGCTTGAGCTCCGCAGCCTTCTCCAGGTTGTACTCGCGCTCGGCGCGTTCGATGTCGATACGCACCTGGTCGATCTCCTCGCGCAGGGCGCGGATGCCCTCAAGCTCCTTCTTCTCGTTCTCCCACCGTGCCCGCATGGCCTGGGCCTTGTGGCGAAGGTCCGCCAGTTCCTTGCGCAGGGCCTCAAGACGCTGCGTGCTGGCGGGATCCTTTTCCTTCTTGAGCGCCGCCTCCTCGATCTCAAGCTGCATCACCCGCCGTGTCGCCTGATCCAGCTCCGACGGCATCGAGTCGATCTCCGTGCGCACCATCGCGCACGCTTCATCGACCAGGTCGATCGCCTTGTCCGGCAGGAAGCGGTCCGAGATGTAGCGGTTGGAGAGAACGGCCGCGCCGACCAGGGCGTTATCCTGAATCTTCACGCCGTGATGCACCTCGAAGCGCTCGCGCAGCCCGCGCAGAATGGAAATGGTGTCCTCGACGGTGGGCGGTTCGACCAGCACCGGCTGAAAGCGGCGCTCGAGGGCAGCGTCCTTTTCGATGTACTTGCGGTACTCATCCAGGGTGGTCGCCCCGATGCAGTGCAGCTCCCCTCGGGCGAGCATGGGTTTGAGCATGTTCCCCGCGTCGATGGCGCCCTCGGCCTTGCCCGCGCCGACGATCGTGTGCAGCTCGTCGATGAAAAGCAGAATCGCCCCCTGCGAGGCCTTGATCTCCGAGAGCACGGCCTTGAGACGCTCCTCGAACTCCCCGCGGAACTTGGCCCCGGCCAGCAGAGAGCCCATGTCCAGCGCGAAGATCGACTTGTCCTTCAGGCCCTCAGGCACGTCCCCGCGGACGATGCGCTGCGCCAGGCCCTCGACGATGGCCGTCTTGCCCACGCCCGGTTCGCCGATGAGCACCGGGTTGTTCTTGGTCTTGCGCGAAAGGATGCGGATGGTCCGGCGGATTTCCTCGTCCCTGCCGATGACCGGGTCCATCTTCCCGCCGCGCGCCTCCTTGACGAGATCCCGGCCGTAGCGTTCGAGGGCTTCGTAGGTGGCTTCGGGGTTGTCGCTGGTGACGCGTTGCCGGCCGCGGATGTCGGTCAGCGCCCTGAGGACGGTCTCCCGGGTGATCCCGAGCTGGTTGAGGATGCGTCCCGCGGGCGCGGCGGCGCCGCCCTCGGCGATGGCGAGAAACAGGTGTTCGACCGAGAGATACTCATCCTTGAGCTGCTTGACGAACTTCTCGGCCTTGACGAGAAGCTCGCTCAGTTTCTGCGTGATGTGGACCTTTCCAGGATCGGCGCCCGGACCGGCGACGGAGGGGAGCTTGTTGAGTTCCCGTTCGACCTCGGCGGCGACGACGTCGGCGGGCCTGCCGAGCTTGTCCAGCAGACGCGGGATCAGCCCGTCCTGCTGCCGGCAGAGTGCGAGTAGAACGTGCTCCACATCGACCGCCTGGTGCCCGCGCTCGACGGCCAGGCGCTGGGCGTCCTGCAAGGCCTGCTGGGTTTTCTGAGTGAACCGGTTGGGGTCCATGGTGGGCCTTTCGGCGAATCTTGAAGTTCCGGGCGTTTCACTGCCCGGTCGTCATGGATGCCGCAACGGGCGCGCCAGCACGAGATTGTATAAGTAATTTATACAGTGCATGTTAATGATCTGACCCCCGATCTCGCGGGTGCCATATTGGCAGTAGTGCCGCCAAAAAATGTGGGCGGGCCCGTTTCCGGGTGACCGCCCAGTGGTAAGAATTACGCCCGATGAGGTTGTGGGCGTGTTCTTTCAGCCAAGCATCGGACCGCTCCCGCCACAACCTAAATTATAGACACAATTCGGGTCACGATCAATGTTCTTTCCCAGGAATCCCGCCAAATACCGCTTAATCCCTGAGTCCGGCAGGCGATGACCTTCTGTGAGGCAGCGGTCTAGCCCGTCAAAGTCTACGGTGACGGATGGGTCACGGTTCAGCAGTCCCGTGGCGCCGAGCATGAGGTCGCAGCATTGGAGGAGGTCATTGTTCCGGCTGTCAAGGTGGTAACACCGTGCGATATTCGCCACCGTGCGTATGGCGTTCTGAATGTTGCCTGCTGCGTGTTGATCATCGAAATCGAGAAACAGCACAACGTTATAAGGCGGCTTGAGCCTCTTGGTTTCGCAGAACCTTGCGAGGAAGTCGACAATAACCGCTTGTTTCTCCCACCCGCCGGGCCAGGACTTCCGAAAGAATCTCGCTCCACGATGTTGAAACACCCGACGAATCCACTCACGGGCGACAGGAAGCGTATCGCCACGCGGCCGATTCCAATGAATCTCCTGACGGCGCAGGATGCGACCCCCACCGGGTAGCTCCACAAACCGCGAACGATACAGCTTGTGCATGAAGGACGGCGAATTGGGGACGACCAGGAAGCCCAATGCCCGACCACCTCGCGCTTTGCATTCATCCACGTACACGTCCCACGGCACACGCGGTTCTGCAGACATCAAAGGATTATACCGACTTCCGCTCACCCCCGAGGCTCAAACCGACTCACCTCTCGCAGCTTCTCAAGAAGTTCCCGTTCCTCGCCGGTCAGATTGCGGGGGACCACGATCCGCACTCGCGCGAACAGGTCGCCACGTCCCTTTCCGCCGCGGTGCGGCAGCCCTTTGCCCGCCAGACGCATTCGGCTGCCCCCGCTGGTTCCCGGAGGGACGGTCAGCATCACCTCGCCGTCGAGCGTGCGCACCGGGACGCGTGCCCCAAGAGCCGCCTCCCACGGTGAAAGACGAAGGTCGGTGGTCAGGTCGTGGCCGCTGACTTCGTAGTCCGCATGGGGGGCCAGATGGACGCGCAGATGAAGATCCTTCTTCTCCCCCATGCGCAGGCCCTGCCTGCCCTCGCCCGCGAGGCGGATGATCGCCCCCTCCGTAGTGCCGGGAGGAATCTTGACCGTGAAGGTCCTCATCTCCGGCTCGAGCATCCCCCGTTCGTCGAGTTTGTTCCAGGTCAGCTCGATCCGCTTGGTCGCCCCGTGGTAGGCCTCATCAAGGGTGATGGTGATGTCCACCTGCTCGGGGGGGCCTTCGCGCACCGCCCTACCGGAGCCGACGTGGTCCTCGCCCAGGTCCATGTCCTCAAAGATGTCGCGCATCCTGCCCCGCCGTCCCCCGCCGAAGAGCTGATCGAAGAAGTCGCTGAACCCGCTGGAGCGGAAGCTGAACTCCGCGCCGTGACCCGCGCCAGGAGCGGGCCCGCCGCGCCCGGCCCCGTGACCGGCCATGTGCTCCCATCCGGGCGGGGGGGTGAAGTCCTGCCCCGAGCGCCAGTTGGCGCCCAGGGCATCGTACTGCTTGCGCTTGCCCGTATCGCGCAAAACCTCGTAGGCTTCGCTGATCTCCTTGAACCTCTTCTCCGCCGACGGATCCTTGTTCACGTCCGGGTGGTACTGCCGGGCGAGCCTGCGATAAGCGCGCTGAATCTCCTCCTGCGTCGCGTTGCGCTTGACGCCGAGGGTTTCGTAGTAGTCGTGGTACTTCACGGCCATGTCCGCAGGAGTGATTATAGCGGTTGCGGGGGGAGGAATGGGGGTCGCTGGACGTGTCGGGCCTGGATGGTCATAATCCCCGCCTGCTCCCATGAAAACAGGAACGCCAACCCATGAAAGCCAATGATCTTCGCCCAGGAAGGGCGATCCGCATCGATGGAAAGCTCTACGTCGCCACCCAGGTCATGCACCGCACCCCGGGCAACCTGCGGGCGTTCGTCCAGGCGAAGCTCAAGGAAGTCCGGGCCGGGACGCTCATCGAGAAACGCTTTTCCTCCACGGAGGAGCTCGACGACGTCAGCCTCGACCGCCGGGAGGTCGAATATCTCTACCAGGACGGCAGCGGGGCGGTGTTCATGGACGCCGAGAACTTCGAGCAGTTCAACATCAACGCCGACGTGCTGGGCGACGCCCTGCTCTACATCAAGGCCAACGAGCACATCAAGGGACTGTTCCACGAGGGCAACTGCCTGACCGTCGAGCTGCCCTCCACGGTCGACCTGGTGATCACCGACACCCCGCCGGGCGTCAAGAACGCCACCGCCACGAACGTGATGAAACCCGCGACGTGCGAAACCGGGCTTCAGGTGAAAGTCCCGCCGTTCATCAACGTCGGGGAGAAAGTGCGAATCAACACCGAGTCCGGTGAATACCTGAGCCGGGTGAACGATTGAATGCCGGCAGAATTCGAGTAGGTCAGGCCTTGGCCTGACAGCACCTCACCGCGGACTGTCAAGCCAGGGCCTGACCAACCCCCGTGCCCAGCCCGATGCCGGGCCTACCCTCCCATGACCGAACCCACGGATCCAGCATCAACCCCGCGCAGGCGCAACGCCCGGCCGGTCCTCATCCCCGGGGTGGGACCGGTCGGCGGACAGGCCCTGGGCATCGACGATGTCTGGGCTGCGGCCGGCGCCGGCCCAAGCGCCGTCGGTCCGATCCGCGCGTTCGATCC
>JBGTFI010000440.1:0-2554 GCA_041747335.1 Phycisphaeraceae bacterium
GACCTGGTCGCCTACCGCAAGCCGCTCTATCAGGTCCTCGCCCTGCCGGAGGACACGCCTGCGGGGCCCACCCCGGCCACCGCACCGCGCAGCGGCCAGGCCCGCAGCGTCGGTGACATCCTCCGTCAGGTTCTCGAGGGAGGAGACCGCGTATGATCGACTACCGGACGTTCTGCCGGTTACGGCAACTTCACGACGAGCAGGG
Source organism: Phycisphaeraceae bacterium (assembly GCA_041747335.1). GTDB lineage: Bacteria > Planctomycetota > Phycisphaerae > Phycisphaerales > Phycisphaeraceae > JBGTFI01. The sequence continues at coordinate 206 of JBGTFI010000440.1, forward strand.
ACTCAAGGTCTCCCAGCTCGCAGAAACCCTCGAACTCGATCCCAAGACCGTCGAGAAGTGGATCGACCAACCGACTTACCGGTCACGACAACCGGCCCGGCGTCCAAGCAAGCTCGACGGCTTCAAGGGCCACATTGCCGCTCTGCTCGAACGTCATCCGTACACGGCCCGGCAACTCTTCCAGCAACTGCAGGCCAAGGGTTACGCCGGCGGTTACACCATCCTAAAAGAGTTCGTCCGCCAGGTGCGTCCGCCACGCAAACCCGCCTTCCTTATGCTCGAGTTCGCCCCCGGCGAGTGTGCCCAGGTCGACTGGGGCTCCTTCGGTTCGGTCCAGGTCGGCTCGACCCGTCGCCGGCTCAGCTTCTTTGTCATGGTCCTATGTCACTGCCGCCTGATGTACGTCGAGTTCACCGTCTCCGAGGGCATGGAGCAGTTCCTTTCCTGCCATCGCCGCGCCTTCGAGTTCATCGGTGGGGTGACCGAGAAGGTCATGATCGACAATCTCAAGGTCGGAGTTCTCCGTCATCCTTCCGGCGAACCGGCCACCTTCCATCCGCGCTATCTCGATCTGGCCGCCCATTACGGCTTCCGTCCCGTGGCCTGCAACGTCGCCAAGGGCAACGAAAAGGGGCGCGTGGAGAACGGCGTCGGCTATGTGAAGAAGAACTTCCTCGCCGGGCTGGACATCCCCTCCTTCGCCGCCGTCAACCCGGCCGCCATCGTCTGGCGCGACACCGTGGCCAACCTCCGCGTTCACGGCGAAACCCACCGTAAACCCCTCGAACACTTTGCCGAGGAAAAGCCCAGGCTGCGTCCGCTGCCTGTGCGTCCCTACGACTGCGCCGTCGTACGGCCGATCGGCGCCAATGCCTGCTGCCACGTCGTGCTCGACACCAATCGCTACTCGGTGCCCCACCTCTACGCCTCCCAGAAGCTCACCCTCAAACTCTATCCCGAGGAACTTCTCCTCTATCACCACGAAAAGCTCATCGCCACCCACCCCCGCAGTTACGACCGCCGCCAGCTCGTCCGCAACCCCGATCACTTCCGCGATCTGGTGGCCCATCGACACAACGCCCGCACCCAGACCCTCCTACTCGCCTTCCTGGCCTTGAGCCCCCATGCCGAACCCTACGCCCGCAAGCTCGAAGACAAACGCCTCAATGCCGCCCACCACATCCGGAAGATCGTCGCCCTGAGCGAAATCTACGGCCAGGCCAAGGTCGACCGCGCCCTTCAAGACGCTTTGGCCTTCGAAGCCATCGGCTGCGAGTACGTCGCCAACCTCCTCGAACAGCGCGAACGCCTCGGCGCCCCGCCATCCGCCCTCCACCTCACCCGCCGCCAGGACCTCCTCGATCTGGATCTGCCTCCCGCCGACCTCACCCCCTACGAACCAAAGACCCCGTCATGAAGTCCACTTCCCTCCTCGCCCAGCACCTCGACGAGCTCAAGCTGCCCTATCTCCGGCAGCACTACGCCGAAGTCGCCCGCCAGTCCGCCGAACGGAACTGGGACCACGTCGAGTACCTTCGCCGCCTCATCGAGGGTCAGTACACCGAGCGTCGTCAGCGGATCGTCGAGCGTCGCGTGAAAGCCGCCCGCTTCCCGGTCCTCAAGACCCTCGAACAGTACCAGTGGGATTGGCCCAAGAAGATCAACCGTCTCCAGGTCCAGAACCTCTTCCGCCTGGGCTTCGTTCCCCGCAAGGACAACGTGGTGTTCCTCGGCACCGTCGGCGTCGGCAAGACCCATTTGGCCACCGCCCTCGGCTACGCCGCCTGCCAGGAAGGCCACTCCGTGCTCTTCGCCGACGCCATCGGCGTCATCAACGACCTGGCCGCCGCCCAGAAGCGCGGTTTGCTCAAACGCCAACTCCGCAGATACCTCGGCCCCGACATCCTTCTCCTGGACGAGATCGGTTACCTCCCCATCGACCAGCACGGAGCCGATCTGCTCTTCCAGGTCATCAGCCAGCGCTACGAACGCGGTTCGCTCATCGTCACCACCAACAAGCCCTTCAAGCAATGGGCTTCGATCTTCAACAACGACGGCACCCTCGCCTCCGCCGTCCTTGACCGGCTCCTCCACCACGCCGAAGCCGTCCTCATCGAGGGTCCGAGCTACCGGATGAAGGATCGCGACAACCCGACGACCTGAACCGCCCACCGCCCATCCGCCCCCCTTGAATCCGCTCCCGCCACCGGAATTTCAAACCGCCCGCTTTCCACCACTTTCACGCCGCCCCTGACACCGGGCAGTGTGTGCAGATTGTGGTGGCGGACCGGGGCTTTCACAGCGCGATCAACAGCCGGACGCTCAATGAGACGGAGACCTACGACGGGA
>JBGTFI010000441.1:0-7480 GCA_041747335.1 Phycisphaeraceae bacterium
CCGGAATATCCCGCCACGTCCCGGTCGTCAGGTGCTGCCCTGCCGCGATGATCCGGAGTGTCAGCCCCCCCCGCCGCTCGATCGCCCGCAGCACGGGCACGAGCAGCCCGAACTCCGCGCGGCTTCCGGTCACCACCGCGACGATGCGCTTGCGAGAGGGCATGAGGGGGATTCGACCAGCGGCCCCCGGAAGGGTCAAGTGGGGGGTTGTGCGTTATGTGTTGTGAGTGATGAGTTGATTGAAGAATTGGGCCTCCCCCCCTGGCACCACAATTGCATCATCCCCCTCCATGACAGGCACGGCTACTGTTCTGCGCGCAAAACAGGCAAGTCGCTTGTGCGGACCGCTCGAAAGCATACTTTCTGACCTTGTCGCCCGGCACGGGCAGGACCATCGCGGGGAGGTGGCCACGTACATTCCGGAACTGGGCAAGGCGAACCCCGACTGGTTCGGCGTGGTGCTGGTGACGGCGGATGGAGCGGTGTACGAGGCCGGGGACAGCCGGGTGGCGTTCACGATCCAGTCGATCTCCAAGCCGCTGGTCTACGCCCTTGCACTCGACCGCGCGGGAATGGGGGAGGTTCAGCGGCGCGTGGGCGTCGAGCCTTCCGGCGAGGCGTTTAACTCGATCAGCCTGCGCCAGGGCAGCGGAGCGCCGCTCAACCCGATGATCAACGCCGGGGCGATCGCCATCTCCAACGTGATACACCACGCCTGCCGGCCGGACCCGCTGGGGGCGATGCTCGACTGGTTCAGCAGCTTCGCGGGGCGCGAACTCTCAATCGACGAGCGGGTCTATCAATCCGAGAAGGAGACCGGCCACCGCAACCGCGCGATCGCCCACCTGCTTCGCAACTTCGACATCGTGCGCGACCCGGTCGAAGCGGCGCTGGACCTCTACTTCCAGCAGTGCTCGATCCTGGTGAACTGCGTGGACCTGGCAATGATGGCCGCGACGCTCGCCAACCAGGGGATTCACCCGGTGACGCGCCAGCGCGTGCTCGAGCCGCACCTGGTCGATGACGTGCTGAGCGTGATGACGACGTGCGGGATGTACGACTACGCGGGGCAGTGGCTTTACGATGTCGGGCTGCCCGCCAAGAGCGGCGTGGCGGGTGGGATCATGGCCGTGCTGCCGGGATGCATGGGGATCGGGCTGTTCTCCCCGCGGCTGGATGCGCAGGGCAACAGCGTGCGCGGCATCGCGGCTTGCAGGGAGCTTTCCGAGCGCTACGGCCTGCACCTCTTCGCCGGTCAGCGTTCGGCGCGGAACACCCTCCGCCGGGAGATGACCCTGGCGCATCGCCGCTCGACTCGCGTGCGCTCACCCCAGGAATGCCGCAGGCTGCTGGATGACGGAGGGCTGGTGCGCCTGCTGGAATTGCAGGGCGATCTGCACTTCAGCGGGCTGGAGGTGGTTCAAAGAAAAGCGTGGGAAACCGTCGAACAGTCGCACATCTACCTGCTGGACCTTGCGCGCCTCGATTCCGTGCATCCATCCGCGGCCGAGGGCCTTGCGCACCTCGTGCGATCCCTGCGCGAGGCCGACCGGCAGGTGGTGATGGTCGCCGCGCCGAGGCGCGCGGAGATTCCCGCGGATCTTATCGCCCGATGCGCGCCGACCGCGGTCTACGCGGACATCGACAGCGCGCTCGAAGCGTGCGAGGAGTACTTGTTGCACGGCCGACCGCTCGGCGCCGCGGAAGAATCGCTCACTCTGAGCGAAGTTGACATCTCGATTGAAGCGCCGCTCGAGCTGGCGCAGATGGAGCTTGCCGAAGGCCTCTCCCCTGCGGAGTTGGAGATCCTCGACCAGCTCTCCGTGCGACTGACCTACCCCGCACATCAGCCGGTTTTCCGGCGCGGCGACCGCCCGGCCGGGATCTACTTTCTCGCCCAGGGCCTCGTGAGCGTGCGCCTCTACGGGCCGGATGGCGCTTCGTACGAGCGCCTGGCCGCGTTCTCCCCCGGGCACGTCTTCGGCGAGATGTCGGTGGTGGATGGCAACCGCCGCTCGGCCGATGTCTGGACGGAAACCCCCGCCCTGTGTCACGCGCTGTCGCTCGAAGCGCTCGACCTGCTGACCGTGCAGTACCCGGAGATCAAGATCAAGCTGCTCCAATACCTGCTGCGCGTCCTGATCGCCCGCCTGCGCAAGGCCAACGAACAGATCGAACAGGTTTCGCGATAAGCGCGGCCGACGACTCCACGCGCCCGCATCACGCCCTGGCCTTGTGCATTTTGCTCTTCTTGAGCGCGCCGGTTTTGTCGTACTCCTTCCACTGGCCGACCTTCTTGCCGTCGGCGTAGACGCCTTCATCCCAGATGTGGCCGGTGTCGTAGTAACGCTTCCACGGGCCGGTCTGCTTGCCGTTCGTGAACGCGCCGGCCTGGAGCGGCCGGCCGTTCTCGCGCCACCATTCCCAGTGGCCATCAAGCTCGCCGAGGTTGTATTTCCCCTTGGCCTTGAGGCCGCCGCTCTTGTAATAGAACTTCCACAGGCCGTGGCGCTTGCCATCCTTCATCCGGCCTTCGCCGGAGAGCCTGCCGCCGGCGAAGAACTCCTTGTGCGGACCGTCGGGGAGAGGGGGGGTGGGTTTCATGGGGAAGCTCGATGGACATCAGAGAGTAGGTCAGGCCTTGGCCTGACATCTTTTGGCATTACGGCAGACGAACTGTCAGGCCAAGGCCTGACCTACGCTGCTGGACTCAACTTGCCGAAAGCGTGCTGAGAACCTCCATGATGGCCGCATCGTCAACACCACGGTCGACCACGGAGCAATTGTAGGTCACAAACAACATTTGGCGGTGGTTTCGTAGGTACCAGTACTTCCACCAGCCTTGCTCGGATTCAACGGCGAATTCAAATCCTGTGAACTCTCCCAGGCGAACCGGTGTAAGACTGACGCCACTGTGAACCTGATCCCGCGCGAAATCCAGCAGGTCGGCATCGACCACTTGGGATTGCTTGAACGCGACGCTGACCTGAAGCGCCCCCACTCCACGAACCGGGATAAGAACGGCGCAGTCAGAATCATGCCACACGCGCCAGCCTTCATGCACGACGACGGACCAAGTTTCTCTGCCAAAGCGTGTCATTTGCCGCCTCCCGGCCATGGAGGAAGCCCGCGAAGAGACAACTGGTTCATAGATTCAAAATCACGGCCCTTGGTCACCGCGGGATTGACTCCAAGATTCCGAGAATCATCGGCTTCAATCGCGGCACGTCATTCCGAGCGGTGTCATACACACGAGCCCAGTTGACCTCGAAGTAGTCATGCACCAGGACATGGCGCATGCCGGCCATCTGCTTCCATGGAACGTCCGGATGCCGCCTCTTGATCGCCTCCGACAGTCGCCATGCCGCTTCCCCGATGATCTGGACATGGCGGAGGATGTGGGAACGGACGAACTTATCGGCATCGAACGCCCCGCGCGTCGCGGGAAGCGTATCCAACACTTCATCGATCGCTTCGAGCATGTCGAGAAGCAGCGATCGGTCCGCCCTCATAGCGCGATCGCCTCCCGCATCACCTGATCCCTGAAGCGCCGGCGCATGCCGTCTTCGTCGATCACGTCCACCTTCACGCCCAGCAGTTCACGCAGGTCCATCAGGAGGCCGCCATGGTCGAGCAGCGTTCGCCCCGGCTCGAAGCGGACGATCAGGTCCAGGTCCGAATCCTCCGTCGCGTCGCCTCTGGCCACCGAACCGAAGATGCGCACATCCCGCGCGCCATAACGCCGGGCGATGGCGAGCATCGCGTCCCGATGCCGATCGAGGAACGCTCGTGTGATCATGACATTCCGTCGTGCGCCCCCCAAACCGCTCCCTCACGGTCGCGGCTCGCTTGGGCTCACCACGCCAGCTTGGCCGGGAGGTACTTGTCCATCAGGCCCTGGTAGTACGGGCGAAGCTCAGTGACCTTGGGGCGCTCGGGGGTTTTGCTGTAGAGGTCGTAGGGGTTGAACTTGCGCACCCAGGGGAGCATTTCGCGGTCGTGGTCGTCCAGGAGCTGCTGGTACGCGCCTTCGCGGTGCCAGGGGTAGAACGAGTGGTAGCGGATCATGTAGAGCGCCGGCTCGGGCAGGTAATCCTTCACGACGTGGTACATGTATTCATCGTGGCCCCAGGACATGTGGATGTTTCGCAGGCCGCAGCCTTGCTCGTACACGCCGGTGGGCGTTGATAGTTCGGCGCGATTGGAGTCGGGGTTGGCCTGAAAGAACTCGTGGTAGACGATCGAGGGATCAAAGGCGCACCCGACGGGGAAGGTGTCGCCCACCACCGCCCACTGCGGCTCGCCGTAGAGGCACAGCACCTTGCCCAGGTCGTGGATCAGCCCGGTGAGGACCATCCAGTCCGGATGCCCCGCGGCGCGGATGGCCTGGGCCGTCTGGAGCAGGTGCTCAAGCTGGGACAAATCCGTGTCCGGGTCGGAGTCATCCACCAGCGTGTTGAGGTACTCGATCTGCTCCCAGAGGGTCTTTTCGCCGCGGTCGAGCCTTAGGAACAGCTTTTCCTTTTCGAGGACGAAGTCGTAGGTCTGGTGGGTGTGGTTGAGGCGGTAGAACTCGCGCACGGTGTCGCGGGCGGGGTTGTCGTAGTTGCGGTAGTCCTTGGCGGGCTTTTTCCCGGCTTGGCCGGCCTGGGGGTCCGGGTAGCGGTACTCGACGAAATCTTCCCAGTCCTCGATGCTCTTAAGCGGCTGATTGGTCGTCATGGGCGTGTTCCTGCGTTGGTTCGGCCGGGCGATGGGTTCCCGCAACCCGCGTGATTATATCCAAACCCGGGCGTCCTCAAAGGGGAGATTGCGGGAAATCGCCCGAGTGGCTTTGACCCGGCCCCGCACCCGCGCCACAATGGCCCCGACCGGCCGTCACTGAACCCCGCCTGGGGACCAAGGAGCACCGATCGTGCTGAAGGATCCGCCGCATGTCTTACTGCTCGCCCTGCTGGCGATGATCGGGGTGGGCGCGGCCGGGTGCGTCTCCTACCCCACACCCCTGCACCGCGCCCATTCCCACAACGATTACGAGCAGCCCGGACCCCTGCGCGACGCGATGAAGCTGGGGTTCGCCAGCGTCGAGGCGGATATCTACCTGGTGGAGGGCGAGCTTCTGATCGGGCACGACCGCGAGGATCTCACGCCGGCGCGCACGCTTGAAGGTCTGTATCTCGCGCCTCTGCGCAAGTACATCGAGCGGCGGGACGGGCGGGTATTCCAGGACGGTTCGCCGATGTGGCTTCAGATTGACATCAAGTCCGAGGCCGAGCCGACCTACCGCGCGCTGCACGAACTGCTGGCGAAGTACGCGGACATCATCGCTTCCTACGGCCCCGGCGGGCGGACGGACCGGCCGGTGCGGGTGGTCATTTCCGGCAATCGCCCGCGCGAATACATGCGTTCGCAGAAGCTGCGATACGCCGGGTACGATGGGCGGATGACGGACCTGCAATCGCAGGTCGCCGCCGACTTCATGCCCGTTATCAGCGACAACTGGCGCAACCACTTCGAGTGGCGCGGGGAAGGCGAGATGCCCGCTGCGGAGCGGGCGAAGCTCGACCGCATCGTGGAGCATTGCCACGCCTACGGCCGAAGGGTGCGTTTCTGGGGCACGCCGGATGATGAGCGTTTCTGGCAGGTCGCCTACGAGGCGGGGGTGGACTTCCTCCAGACGGACGATCTCAAACGACTTCACCGGTTTTTGATCTCCCGGCAGACGCCCTGAGGATCCCGCCCGGCGGCGGCGCCTTCACTACTAACATTTTTCGGATTGAGTGTCGCCATCGCTCGTCCGCGGGGTAGAATGGGGTTGTCCGAAGGCGGCAGGTCGGCCAAGGCCATCCCAGGAGAAGCATGTCCCGACGCGGGTTCACGTTGATCGAATTGCTGGTGGTCATCAGCATAATCGCGCTGCTGATCGCCCTGCTGCTCCCCGCCCTGGGGCGGGCGCGCCGGGCGGGGGAGACGGCCGCGTGCCTGTCGAATGAGCGGCAGATGAACCTCGCGCTGTTCACCTACGCCGCCGACCACGGGGGACGGGCGTTCCTCAACCCCACCAACTACGAGAACTACTGGATGACGGCGATCAAGCCGTACACCCATGACCTCGACGCACTGCGCCTGTGCCCGACCGCTTCGGGCCTCTCCCCCAAACTCTTCGGCACGGCCACGCTCGCCTGGAACGGTTTGAACAGCCCCCCCAACAGCGTGTTACGCAAAGGCGACCTGTATCACTTCGCCAGTTATGGGTTTAACGGACATCTCACTTTCAGGGACGAGAGCAGCCCCTCACTGCCCGCGAATCCGTTCAGCCGCTTCAGGACGATTGATGACGCGGAGGCAAGCCCCAATCAGGTTCCTACCTTCGCGGACTGCGCCAATTACATGGGGTGGCCGAATCCGAACGACCGGTTTCCCACTGAGCTGCGGGATCCCTATGGCGTGCTGGGGATGCGCCCGCCTGATGGACCACCCCAGTTCTTCATGAACGCGTTTGCCATCGACCGCCATGAAATGGCGGTCAATGTGGCGATGCTCGACGGCTCCGGACGGACTGTCCGCCTCCCCGATCTATGGACTTTGGAATGGCACAAGCGGTTTCAGCAAGTTCGGGCCATCATCAACACACCCAGGTAGCACCGGACATTTCTCTTGCGCGGTCACACCGCCAACTTTCCAACTTGAAACCTGCAACTGGAAACGACCCGCGCGCACTCACCGCGCCGCCACCCCCCTGCCCCGTCCTTGCGTTACCTCTGAATGCCCGGCGGGCTACAGATCTTCCACCAACGCGTCGATCGCCGCCTCGATCTTGTCCGCCGACTCATAATCCCCCGCCTCGATCTCCGCGCGCACGCGGTCGATCACGTTCTGCCGAACCTCAGGCAGCGATGCGAGCTGGCTGCGAAACCGCGCGATCACCGAGAAATCCGCATGGTCACGCTCCCGGCCGACCGAGGGCGTACTCGCCGCCGCAGGCCCGCCGGCTCCGCGCGGAGCAACCGGCACGATCTGGGGGCCTTGGATGGGGGACACATTGCTCATCAGATGCAACTCCTCTATTGGCCCGAACGAGTTCCGCGGCGGGCGGATCGCCCCTCCATGCTCCCCGGGTTCGCCGCCCTCTCGTATCACCGGTCAGGCTGACGACCCCACATATAGTATCGCCCGTCATACACCGGAATCTTGAAGGATTCACACGCCCCCAACTGCACCCTAAATCCATTCCAGACAATTGCTTATCGCCAGGCATCCACCGCCGCCGAAATGAATTATTTTCATCGCTTTTCTTATCGGGCGCGATAACCCTTCCTGCACTTTACGCCAAAGTCCGGTACAATCAATACCTGTGATCCGAGAGACCCCCGAAGGGGTGCTCGCCAGCCAACGTGACTCGTCCGGGACAGGTCAGCCCGGCTTCACTTCCCTCTCTTGAGGAGCCTCCCATGCGCCCTTGCCTCTCCGCATTCGCCCT
>JBGTFI010000442.1:0-2287 GCA_041747335.1 Phycisphaeraceae bacterium
CTCGCGCCTGGGCGCGCGAGCGCCCAGCGCGTACGTGATCGCCCGTCGGATCGCGGCCGGTTCCCAGGCAATGCGGCGATTGGCGACATCGATGAGCAGCAGCGCGAACAACCAGACCATCAGCACGCGCCAGAGAGGGCGGATCGAACGTGAGGGCACGGCATCCCGGCGGTCAAAGAGGCGCGCCTGCGCGGGTGTGCGCGGGTCGAGTACGCGGCCGCCGCCTTCCTCCGCGATGCGCTCCAGGAGCGCGCGGTTGGATTGAAAGTATCGCAGTTCGACGCCTTGCGGGCGCGAGGCTCTGCCGAAGATGGAGAGGCGCTCGCCATCGGGCCGGCGGGCGAGGAGGGTGATGAGGTAGTCGCCGCTCGCCTCGGCGGGGAGCTGGGTTTCATAGATGCCCGGTCCGGTTTGCGCGAGACTGACAGTGACGGTGCGGCCATCGGGCGTCAGGACGCCGCCGCGCACATCGAGGTCGCTCAGGAAAGCGCCGCTTTCGTCGTCGGCGCCGGCGGCGGCATCGAGCTTGAGGTGCAGCTTTCCGTCGCGGACAAGGGTGTCGAGTTCGAAGTCGCGCGTGGTGGTCGGTCGAGCGACGTAGCGGACAATGCGCGCCCAGAAGTCGCCGTAGCCTTCCCATGCGAGCCAGGGGGTGGCCCAGCGGTTGACGGAATCGGAGGTGAAGGCGGCGGCGCGGCCGAGGCCGACCTGCCAGTGGGCGAAGAGCGGTTCACCTTCGGGGCCGACCAGGGGCATGTACACGCGGGGGTCGTGCTTGCGCCCGGTGAGGACCAGGCCTTTGAGTTGCGGCGGCGCGGTCAGGCCGGTGAGCACAGGCGAACCGGTGGCGATGACGCCGGGGGTGAAGTCCATCTCGCGGATCAGGTGCCTGCGGATGGTGCGTGCTTCCTTGATGAAGACCTGGGGCAGGCGGCGTGGATCGCGCACGGCGTAGAACTCGCCGCCGGACCACTTCGCAAGATCACTGAGCAGTTTCACGTCGATCTCGTCGCCGATGCCGATCGTGGAGAGGGTGATCTCATGACGTGCCATCTGCTGGGCCAGGGCTGAGTAGTTGCCTTCGGCACTCTGTCCGTCGGTGAGGAGGATGATGTGGCGCACCGCGGCCTGACGCGCTTCGACCTGTGCCAGGGCATTGATCGCCATCTGGAGCGCCGGGGCGATGTTCGTTCCGCCGCCGGGCTGGATGGCGAGAATCTGCCTGCCGACGCGCTCGACGTCCTTCGCTTCACCGACCGATTGCAGCGGAACGACCCACTGCGAGCCGAACTCGAAGGCGATGACGCCCACCATGTCCTGCGGATAGAGCGTCTCGAGGGCTTTGACCGCCGCCCGCGCGGCGACCTGCTGCTGGGTGTCGGCGGTTCCGGCGACGGGGGCCGACATGGAACCCGAACGGTCCATGACGATCACCAGCGCGCCCGAGGGAAGAACGGTCTGGCTGGGCACTTCGCACGCCACGGGCAGGATGCGATCGACGGGGGTATTCGTCCAGCCCCCCGCGCCGAAACCGTCAGGCCCGCCGATCATGACCAGCCCGCCCCCGGCATCGTGGACGTAGCTCTCGAGCAGACGCTGCTGATCGTCGGCGACCTGATCGGCGGGCAGGTTCTGAAGAATCACCGCGTCGTATTGCTGAAGCTCACTCATCGACCGGGGCAGGGCGAAGGGGGCGATCACGGTCGTTTCGATGTCGTGCCGAGCCAGAGCCTGCGGGAGGATGTTCTGGGCGGTGCGCGCTTCGCCGGTGGCGAGCAGCACACGTCCGCGGCCGTGGACAAGCGTGAAAGCCTGGGCGCGGTTGTTGGCGGCGATGGTGTCCGCGCCGTCGTGAGGCTCGAAGACGGCTTCAAATCGATTCGGTCCTGCGTAGCTCAGGGGGAGGTCTATGACTTTCACGGCGACGTAGGCGCTGCCGGGCTGGTCGTCCTCGCCGCCGCGCTGGGGCGCCCAATCAACCTCGGTGACAGGGATGGAGGCCCGTCCCTGCTCGTCGGGGGGAAGAATCAGTCGGCCGTCATGGCGGAGCAGGAGGTCGCCGCGCGTCGGTCGGGTGGCGTGCAGGACGATGCGCAGGGAGATCGTCTGACCTTCGCGGGCGTGGTCAATCGTCTGAATCGAATCGATCGCTACTTCATGATCGAGTTGATACTCGATCGGGACGACATCGACCCGAACGCCCGCGGCCCTCGCCTCACGGGCGGCGGTGAGCACCTGCATGGCGGCTTCGCTGAACGGCAGGCCGCCGGGACCGCCGGTGTGATTG
>JBGTFI010000443.1:0-5859 GCA_041747335.1 Phycisphaeraceae bacterium
CTTCCGCAATCAGCCCGCTCACCCCAGCACACGCTCTCCCGGAAGCAGCCGCGCCGGATGCTCGCCCGGACCCAACTCGCGCACCGGCCGCGCGCGGCTCCCGATCGCGATCGTGCGTGGGGGAATGTCGCTGAACACTCCCGAGCGCGCACCGACGATCGCCCCCTCACCGATCGTCACCCCCGGAGCGATGAACGCGTCCGCCGCGATCCACGCGCCGGCCCCCACACGGATCGCGCGGCACTCGATGCGCATGTCAGGCCGTCGGTAATCGTGTGTCCCCGAAACCAGGTGGCTGAACTGGCTCACGTGCGCGCCGTCCCCGATCTCGATCGGGCCCATGCACTCGATCAGCACACCCTGCCGGATCGTCGCGCCCTCGCCCAGCGTCAGGTGCCAGGGGTACTCGATCCTGGCCGTGCGATGCACCGACGCCCCCCGCCCCACGCTCGCGCCGAAGCGGCGGAGCACCCAGACGCGCACCGCGTTGCACGTAAGCGGCGAGGGCGCGAACACCAGCTTCCTCGCCACCCGCCACCACAGCCCAAGCCACTGCTCGCGCGGCGTCTGCGGAAGAAACTCCCTCCGACGCGGATCGGAAATCGGCGAAGTGATTCGCCTGGGAGCGTCTGGGGCCCGCGTGATGGTCGCTTCCGCGGTCATTGGAGCTCCCGCTCCCGGATAGCCTTGGCGGGGTTGCCCACGCACACCTTGTGCGGCGGCAAGTCCTTGTAGGCGCTCGAACGCGCCCCCAGCACCGTCAGATCTCCGATCGTCACCCCCGGCCCGACAAACGCATCGGCCCCCACCCACACATCGTCCCCGATCGTGATCGGGGCGCGGATGAGCTTGAACGTGTGATCCGTGTAGTCGTGCGTCCCGGCGCACAGGTGGGCGTACTGGCTGATGATCGAACGTTTTCCGATCCGGATTCTTCCGAGACTGTAAAGGATCGCCGAATCGCCGATCGTCGCCTCATCGTCGATTTCCAGCATCCACGGAACCTCCACGTTCGCGGTCGGGCGGATCGCCACGCGCTTACCGATCTTCGCCCCGAACAGCCGCAGAATCGTCGTCCGGAATCCGTGCCAGTTGTGGAAGCTCGCGCGGAAGATCGGCTTGCCGATGACCATCCAGATCGCCCGCCTGGCCTTGTCCGTGAAAGTCCAGGGGCTGGATTCGGGGCGAAGCTGCATCGGTTCGTCGGCGTGGGTGGTCGCCTGAGTATCGACGGCGGGCGGAATCTCCAACGGGCGCGGCCCGCCGGTTCTCGGGGATGGCGCGGCGTCGCGCTCGACGCGCATCAAACCTCGTCCCCTGCTGCTCCGCAGCAATCGCAGCTTCTGCGTGATCATCTGCTCGTACATCGCGATCAGACCCGCGTAGAACCACCCCGCCCGCCCCTCGAAGATGCCCCCCATCACGAACAGAATCACGAACCATCGAAGCGACGCACGGAACGGCAGGTGGTAGCTGAACACCTTCCACGCACGCCAGCGCCGCACCCGATGCCGGCTGAACAGATCCCCCGGCGACCACTCCTGGTTCGTATCCCCGATCACCCGCAGCGCCTCGAGCGAGCTGTAGCGATTGTGCTTCTCCAGCCAGTCGTACAGACCCTTGCTGAAACTGTAGTGCAGGTACGGCTCATCCAGCACGCCCACACGCCCGTCCGTCAGCTCGCGCTGTCCGTGCCCGTAGTCGCAAAAGCGCATGCGCTCCTTGTGGAACAGGCGCATCTGGTACGTCGGATAACCGCCCGCGCGCCTGAGCCACCGGTCCATCAGCATCAGTTTCTGGGGTACGTGAAAACCCGCCTCCTGCGGGTCGGCCGCGAGCCGCTCCCGCATCGCCCGCACCAGGTTCTCCGTGAACCTTTCATCGGCATCCAGGTGGAATATCCAGTCGTGACGTACGGGAACGTTGTCAATCGCCCAGTTGCGCTGCTTGCCGAACGACTCGAATGGGTGCTCATGCACCTGCGCCCCCATCGCCCGCGCGATCTCCACCGTGCGATCCTCCGAGCACGAATCCACCACGTGCACGTCATCGCACCACCGGCAGGAAGCCAGGCAGTCGGCGATGTTGATCTCCTCATTCACCGCCAGGATCACCACCGACACCGGCGCCGTCGGCCCCGTCACCTCCATCCGCGGATCAAACACCGGCACCAACCGCTCACCCGTGCGCGCGGCCGGGCGTTCGAGGGCGGGGGTTGACACGGCGGTCTGAGTCAAGTTTCGGCTCAAGGGAAAGGCGTCGCAGGAGACGGATTCACAGTCACAATCATCGTATCGGCAGCCTTTCAAGAGGACTACGTTTCCGGGTCCGTGACCGTTGCCTCTTCCGGGGTGGCGATAAGAATCCTTCCCGCCGCCGTGAGGCTGACGATCACCTCCCCACCCCCGTGAACCCGCAGGGTGACGATCCCCGCCACCTCATCCCTGCCGATCACCTCAATCCCCGCGCCGGGCACCAACCCGCGCTCCCGAAGGAAATCCAGGAACCGGGGGCTGTGGTCAAGCACCTGGGCGATCTGGTGCCTGCCCGCGGGCGTCTGTACAAGCGGCTGCACATTCTGCTTGCGGATGGTTCCGCACGGTTTGGGGATCGGATCGCCGTGCGGATCGGTCGTGGGGTGCCCCAGCATGGCGTCGATCCGGTCCAGGAGCTTGTCGGAAACCGCGTGTTCGAGGATCTCCGCGTCGTCGTGCACCTCGCTCCAGTCATAACCGACGATATCCACAAGAAATAACTCGATCAGCCGGTGTCGCCGAAGCACCTGGAGGGCGAGCTTTTCGCCCGTGGGGGTGAGTCGCGCCCCGCGCCTGGATTCGTACTGAGCGTACCCGGCTTCGGACAGGCCCTTGACCATGGTGGTGACGGTGCCGGGGGTGACCTCCAGCGCCTGGGCGAGCCTGCCGAGCGGAACCAGAGCGTCCGGTTGGGCCTGCTGATGGACGTACAGGGCTTTGAGGTAGTTCTCGACGGTGCTGGTGGGTGGGGCCTGCTCAGCCATGGGAGAGGATTATAGGCCGAAGTTTGACAGGTCAAAGTAAGTTCGTATGATTAGCGGTAGTCCGAATTGAAGTTTTGACAACTCAAAATGTCGTCCGGGTGCCTATCCGGGCGGGTTTGGAGATGCAATGATGATGAGGAACAGGCCGTATGCTCGATGGACGCTCCCTGCGTCGGGTGGCAGTGATCTGAGAATCTCCCGTAGGTCAGGCCTTGGCCTGACAGTTCGTTGGCCGGTGGACGTTCGTGTCAGGCCAAGGCCTGACCTACGGGTGCTGCCGATCGGAACCGGACCCATGATCAAACCTAACCACGCGCGATGGAAGACGAGCACGCCCGGTACCATGCCCTCATCCCCGTGGGCATGGGGCGTTCAATCTCTCCTGCGACGCGCGGTCACGGGCAAGCAGAGCCTTGCCCATGCCACCCGAGCGCTACTCCCGCTGATGGTCTGCCTGATTCTCGCCGCGTGCGGCGAGGCTCCGTCGTCGCAGCAGGCCTCCGCCGCAGCCGCGCAGGCTGGCCCAACCACCTACCCCTATCGCATCACCACCACCACGGGGATGATCACGGACATTGTCCGCCAGGTCGCCGGCGACCTGGGCGACCTGCACGGCATCATGAAAGAGGGCGTCGATCCGCACCTCTATCAGCCGACACGCGCGGACGTGGCCAACCTCAGCCAGGCCCAGATCATCTTCTACAACGGTCTGCTCCTCGAAGGAAAGATGACCGACATCCTTGTCCAGCTCGCGCGCACCAAACCGGTCCATCCAGTGACGGAGGATCTGTTCGAGAGCGGCGAGTACGTCATGAACACCCCCGACGACCATTACGATCCCCACGTGTGGATGGACGTGAAGGGGTGGATGGCCGCGGTGAAGGCGGTGCAGCGACGGCTGGCGGAGTTCGACCCGAAGAACGCCTCGGTGTATGAGTCGAACGCCCAGACGTACCTCGCGGAGCTGGAGAAGCTTGATGACTACGCCCGGCGTGTGATCGCCTCGATTCCCCGTGATCAGCGGGTGCTGGTGACGGCGCACGATGCGTTCAACTACCTGGGCAGGGCCTACGACCTCGAGGTGCGCGGCATCCAGGGCATCTCGACGGAATCGGAAGCAGGGGTCAAGGACATCAACAACCTCATCGACTTTCTGGTCGAGCGGAAGATCGGGGCCGTGTTCGTCGAGACGAGCGTCGCCGACAAGAACGTGCGGGCGCTCATCGAAGGGGCGCGCTCGCGAGGGCACGCGGTGCGCATCGGCGGGACGCTCTTTTCGGATGCGATGGGGCCGGGCGGGACGTATGAGGGCACCTACATCGGGATGATCGACCACAACGTCACCACCATCGCCGGCGCGCTGGGCGGCGAAGCGCCGGATACGGGCCTGAATGGGAGACTCAGCGGTGTCAGTCACTGATCGGTCAGACGAACCAGCCGCATCGGGTGCCACTGGCGGCTTGACCGCCAGTGTTCCTGAAGTATCGGGTGGCACTGGCGGCTTGGCCGCCAGTGTTCCTGAGGTGGGTGACGTTCGCACTGGCGGACAAGCCGGCAGTGCCACCCGGAGTTTCGAGACACCTCAGCCGCTCAAGGGCGCGGCGATGGCCACGGGGGAGGAGCACCCGGCCGACGCGCCGCTGACGGTTCACGACATGACGGTGGCGTACCACCGTAAGCCGGTGCTGTGGGACATCGACCTGGACATCCCCGAAGGCAAGCTCATCGGGATCGTCGGCCCGAACGGCGCGGGCAAGAGCACGCTGATCAAGGCGTGTCTGGATCTGATCCCCAAAGCGTCGGGGCAGGTGCGGATCTACGGCAAGGCCTACGCGAAGCAGCGCGGGCTGGTCGGTTACGTGCCGCAGCGCGAGACGGTGGACTGGGATTTCCCGGTCAGCGCGCTGGACGTGGTCGCAATGGGAACGTACGGCCGCATCGGGTGGTGTCTGCCGGTGACGCGCCGGCACAAGGCGACGGCGCTGGCGGCGCTCGAGCGCGTGGGGATGGCGGAGTTCGCCCGCCGGCAGATCAGCCAGCTCTCGGGCGGGCAGCAGCAGCGGGTGTTCCTGGCGCGGGCGCTGGCGCAGGAGGCCAGGCTTTACTTCATGGATGAGCCTTTCGCGGCTGTGGACGCGGCGACGGAGAAGGCGATCGTGCGGATTCTGCACGACCTCAAGGACGCCGGCCGGACGGCGCTGGTGGTGCACCACGACCTTCAGACGGTCGAGGAATACTTCGACTGGGTGATCCTGCTGAACATGCGCGTGGTGGCTGCCGGCCCGACGCGGGAGGTGTTCACCCCGGAGAACCTTCAGAAGACCTACGGCGGGAAGCTGACGCTGCTGGCCGAGGCGGCCGAGGCGATGGGCAGGGGCCCGCGGCGGAGGGAGGGGTAAGCTCTGACTCTGTAACCGCTGCGTGCGGAGCGCAAATCTTCGAGGCAAGACGAATGCTCGGAGGCACGAAGGCGCGAAGGGCATCGGTCGCCTTCAACATTTAACCTGATGCCGCCCGACTTTCTGAGTTTGGATCCTGGACCCCGGGCTCCAGACTTTGGACTTCCGCGCCCTGCGCCGGGTGCAGGCGGATGTCGCCTTTGAGAAGCAGGATGGAGCCGGTGGAGGCGTAGGCGATCTGGTAGAGCCGCCAGATCAGCAGCATGCCGACAATATGGTTGTAGGTGACGGCGGGGGGATCGACCAGGAGGGTGTGGCCGAGGCCTTCCATCACGCCCAGGCCCAGGGGGGTGATGGGGACGGAGCCGGCCATGAAGATCACCGGAAGCACGGCCAGCAGCAGCCCCAGGGGAGCGGCCAGCCCCAGGGCGTACCCGGCGC
>JBGTFI010000444.1:0-11994 GCA_041747335.1 Phycisphaeraceae bacterium
GCGTTGCCGCGTCCGGGCCGTGGCAGTTGAAACAGTTGTTGGTGAGGATCGGCCGGATGTCCCGGCCAAAGTCAATCGCCGGTTCGTCCTCCGCCCGCGCCGCGCCCGCGAGCGCCGTGAAGACGAGCGCGACCACCACCGACTTTATGATGCAGCCATCCGCAAGATACATGAACAACCCTCTCTGGACCCTTCGCCCTGCGGCGACGATGCGCCCGCTGGGGCATTATAACACCCAAATCTCTCCGAAGTCCTCTCCCACGGGGATTTCGTGTCCATCGCCGCGACGCCCGGCAGTCGATCACCGGACCTCGTCCGCCGGTTGAAACACGATGTCTCCGGGCGCCCCGAACTGCGCCGGCAGCGACATGCCGGACCACGTTTCATCATCGCCCACGCGATGCTGCCACCGCCCGCGAAGCTCCAATCGCTCCCCTCCGGCCGTCAGCACCGGCGCTGCGGTCAGCCCCGCTGCGTCGAGCGTCCGGATGACCAGCAGATTCCCCGTCCCGAACGCGACGGCTTCCCGGGACAAGGGAAATCCGATGTCCACGCCATCGACAGACTTCGCCAGCGATCGGCCGTTCAACCATGCCCGGTCTTCCTGACTTGCGCCGGGCAGCGTCAACCGCATCGCTCTGTCCTTCCACGCCTCAGGGATCCGCACCACGCACCGATACCACCCCGCAGCCGCGCCAGACTCGGCTGCGTCGGACAACGGGACCGTCACTTTCACCCATTCCCTGCGGGGGTCCGGCGCGTCGGTCGGCCATTTCGTGGCCTGGGCGCGACGATCGTCCTTGAATCGGAACGGTACGCCCCCGATGAACTGGTCGCTGGTGATCGTCGGGCAGATATGCCGCTCCACGTACGCCACCATCAGGTCCGTCCCCTCGTAGTGGCTTACATACGGCCACCGCGCGGGGTTGTACATCGTGTCGGTCATGTCGCGCATCAGGACCACGTTCTTGCCCCCGCGCACCATCTGCCGCAGGCCGAACGGCCGGCCAAGCACGCACATATTCAGATGCACCCCCGTGAGAATGACGTTCTCGATCCCCCGATCCTCGAGCACGTTCCATACCTCATCCCCCAGACTGGTGATGTAATCGCGGTCTGGGTCGATCGTCAGAAGCTCGGTCTGGCGCTTCCAGGGCGCTCGCGGGTTGCGCCCCAGGGCCTTAAGCTTCTCGCCCCACTTCGCCAGCTCGGCCGGGTGGTCATCGTCCTCACCGCCATCGGACTGGTCGATGGGATAATCCGCCTCGCGCTCGCGAGGAACCTGAAGGCACCACTGCTCGACGCCCGGCGGGGCGGTCGTCGCGGTCGGCGCCGCGATAGCCCGCCCCCGCGCGGGGTGATCGGCGTAGAAGTCCATGCAGTCGCTGGGCGCGTGGATGATCGTCACGCCGCGCGCCCGGGCATCGGAGAGCACATCATTGAGCGTCGGTGCGAACTCCTCCAGCCGGCGCACGGCGTTGCGGCTGTGGTGCAGATCCCAGGCGTCGCAGATGATGATCGCCGTCCGGGAAGCGTCCCAGGTTTCTTCGCGATGCGCGACCTCGAAGCGTCCAGGTTCCTCAGTCGCCGCTCGGTATCGCAGCTTCAGCGACAAGGGATTCTCCTGTGCGGAGGTTTCGTGCGCGAGACTGGCGACCACCGCAACCAGCAGCGCCATGAGGAGCGCGCTGTGGCGTGCCGCCGGGCGATGGGGATGGAATGGATTCGTAGATCGCATCCGGCCTCCGGTTCGTTGAACAACTTGACAACACGCGCCCGGCCTACGTCAGCACCTCGCGCACCACTCGTGCCGGCTCGACGCCGGTCAGCCTCACATCAAGCCCCTGAAACGGCACGGACAGCCGCTCATGGTCGATCCCCAGCAGGTGCAGCATCGTCGCGTGCAGGTCGCGGACGTGGACCGGGTTGACGACGGCGCTGTAGCCAAGCTCATCCGTCTCGCCGTACGACATCCCCCCGCGCACCCCGGCGCCCGCCAGGAACAGCGAGTACCCCTGGATGTGGTGGTCGCGGCCGTCGCCCTGGGCCATGGGCGTTCTGCCGAACTCCCCGCCCCAGATGATGAGCGTGTCCTCGAGCATCCCGCGCTGTCTGAGGTCGGTGATCAGCGCCGCGGTCCCGCGATCCACCAGCCCCGCGGTGGTCCTGATGCCGCCCTTGATCCCCCCATGATGGTCCCACCCGCGATGGTAGAGCTGGATGAACCGCACCCCGCGCTCGGCCAGCCGCCTGGCGAGCAGGCAGTTCGACGCGAAGGTTCCATCGCCGGGCGTGCAGCCGTACATCTCCAGAATGTGCGATGGTTCATCGGAGGTGTCCAGCAATTCCGGCACGCTCGCCTGCATCCGGAACGCCATCTCGTACTGAGCGATGCGGGCCGCGATCTCCGGATCGTCCAGGTGGTCGTTCGCCAGAGCGTTGATCCGACCGACGGCGCTGACCACGTCCGCCTGGTGCCCGCGCGTCACGCCCGGCGGATTGCCGACGTAATGCACCGCCTCCCCCGCGGCGTGGAACTGGACGCCCTGGAACCGGCTGGGCAGGAACCCGCTGTGCCACTGTCGCGAGGAGATCGGCTGCGCCTGCCCACCGCCCACGGAGGTCATCACGATGAACCCAGGCAGGTTCTCCGCCTCGGATCCCAGGCCGTAGAGAATCCACGAGCCCATGCTCGGCCGGCCCGGTATGGCCGTCCCGGTGTTGAAAAACGTGTGCGCCGGATCGTGGTTGATCTGCTCGGTCCGCATCGACCGGACGATGCAGATGTCGTCCGCCACCTGCCCGATGAACGGCAGCGCCTCGCTGATCCGCTGCCCGGAATTCCCGCAGGCGCGGAAGGAGAACTGCGGGCCGAAGCAGCGAAGCTCCTGGTTCTGAAGCTGCGCGATCTGCTGGCCTTTCGTGAACGATTCGGGCATCGGCTGCCCGTGCATTTCAGCGAGACGCGGTTTGTAGTCGAGCGTCTCGAGGTGCGAAGGCCCGCCCGCCATGCACAGGTGAATCACCCGCTTGGCCCGTGGGCGCACGTGCGGCGGATTCACCACCCCGCGCCAGAGATCCTTCGTATCCGCCCGCGCCGCGCCCTGCCCGGCCAGGAGCGTCCACAGCGCCGCGGCTCCGATTCCTTTGCTCGCGCTGTTGAGGAACGTGCGGCGCGTCAGCCTCAGGCCATGTGCTTCATAAGGGTGCATGAGCAAGTCGTCCCTTCGTTTCGTTCCAGTTTCGCCGCGCGGACGGCCCGACGCGATCAATACCGCGTAATCCCCTCGTGCAGATTCAGGATCACCCGCGCCACGGAAGTCCATGCCGCCAGCTCCGCCACGTTCAGCTCCGCGGGCGTCGCCGAGGCGCCCACGTTCACCAGCGCCATGGCCGCGGCCGGGTCCGCCTCGTACTGGGCGCGGTGTTCGCGGTAGACCTCCACCAGAATCGCCCGCACCTCGTCGCCCGGTTCCCGCCCCAGGGCCTGTTTATACGCCCACGTCGCCCGCGCCTCGGGATCATCGCCGGCTTCCGTCACGATCCGCCGGGCGAAGATCCTGGCCGCCTCGACGAACGTCGGATCGTTCAGCAGCGTCAGCGCCGCCAGCGGCGTGTTCGACCGCGCCCGCTGCGCGGCGCACTCCTCCCGGCTGGGCGCATCGAATGCCTTGAGCATCGGGTGCAGGAACGTCCGTTGCCAGTGCGTGTACACCCCGCGGCGGTAAAGATGATCGCCCGTGTCCACCTCATACTCGCGCGCCGGGAAGTTGAGCTGCGCGTAGTACCCCTTGGGCTGGTACGGCCGGACGCTGCGCCCGCCGATGGTCCGCACCAGCAGCCCGCTGACCGCCAGTGCGTGGTCCCGAACCGCTTCGGCCTCCAGCCGGTATCGGTTCTGCCGCGCCAGCAGCCGGTTGAAGGGATCGCTCTGACGAAGCTCCGGCCGCGGCTGCGAGCTTTGCCGGTAGGTGTTCGACATTACAATGCGCTTGACCAGCGCCTTCACATCCCACCCCGAATCGACGAAGCCCCGCGCCAGGTCATCGAGCAGGTCCGGGTGCGTGGGCGCCGCGCCCTGCGAACCCACATCATCCAGCCGGTCCGACAATCCCCGCCCGAACTGCAGATACCACACGCGATTGGCCAGCACCCTGGCCGTCAGCGGGTTATCTTCCGAGGTCAGCCAGTTCGCCAGGTCCAGCCGCGTCAGCCGCTCGTCGGTTCGTGACACCGCCCCCAGAAACGCCGGGATCGCCGGCTGCACCACCTCGCCCGTTTCATCCATCCAGTTGCCCCGCGGAAGCACGCGCATCTCCCGCGGGGTGGTCGCCACGGTGATCGGCATCTGCCGGATCGAGCGCTCGACCTTCTTGCGTTCCTCCCGCAGGTCGCGCAGCCGATTCCGCACCGCGCCAAGTTCCGGCGCGATCGAACGATAATACTCGGCCAGCTTGTCGCGCTGCTCCCGCGTCCGCTCTTCGTAGGGCGTCCGCACGATCGCGGCGATCTCGTCCGCGAGGTCTGTGTCCGCCCGCACCGGCCGGGGGGCGTTAGTCACTGAAATACGGAACCGACCGATCGTGTGCTGGTATCCGTACGTCTGCGCCATCGTGATGACCAGCCTCATCGTCCCCCCGTCCCCGACATCCCCGACGGTCTCGAACACGCCCGCCAGACGCTCACCGGCCTTGGGCAGGATCGCCCAGCCGAGCTGTCCGTTGTCCACCAGCGCGTGCTCGATCAGGTACTCCGCCTGGCTGTGCGTCGCCGAGGCGCTCCCCAGCGTCACCTCCTGCCCGTTCGCGCGAATGGCGATGCGGTTGAGCACCAGGTTTCCGTTGCCCGCACGTCCCGGCCCCTTGCTCGGCAGGGAGTCGTCCGGCAGAAGCTCCACCCGAAGCGCCGTGATCCCCGGCAGGTCCGTCTCCGCGATGAACGTATAGATTTCCTCGCCCGGATTCGGCCCGGAGGCCAGGTACGATCCATCCTCCAGGAGCTTGAACTCGACCCCGCTCTTCGTTTCGATGGCCGTGGCCGTCAGTGCCCGCCACGGTGTCGGCTGCGCCAGGCGCGCCTCCCACGCCCGCTGCGCCGCCTCCAATTCAGGGGTCGAGGTCACGAGCGCGCGCTCGGCCTCCATGATCTCCCGGTCGATCCGCGCCAGCTCCGCCTCCTGCTCCGGTGTGGTCAGCGCCAGTGACTCGCCCCACACCCCCTCCATGTAGCCGCTGTAGACGCCCGGTTCCTTGATGTCCGCGAAGAACGCCGCGAACGAGTAGAAATCCTTCGCGGTGAACGGGTCGAACTTGTGATCGTGGCACTCGGCGCACCCCATCGTCGAGCCCAGCCACGCCACGCTCGTCGTCCGCACCCGGTCGGCCGCGTAACGCGCCAGAAAATCCTTCGGCTGCGATCCTCCCTCGGCCGTCATCATCCCCAGGCGGTTGTAGGCCGAGGCGATCTTCTGCTCGCGCGTGCTCTCGGGCAGCAGATCCCCCGCCAGGTTCTCCCGCGTGAACCGGTCAAACGGCATGTTCTCGTTGAATGCCTTGATCACATAGTCCCGGTAGGGCCAGACCGTCACCTCCTGATCCCCGTGATAACCCACGCTGTCGGCGTAGCGCACCAGGTCCAGCCAGTACGCGGCCATCCGCTCCCCATAATGCGGCGACGCCAGCAGCCGATCCACCACCTTCTCCCAGGCATCGGCGCTCTGGTCCTTCACGAAGGCATCGACCTCCTCCGCCGTCGCCGGAAGACCCGTTAGGTCCAGCGTCACCCGGCGGATGAGCGTCACCCGGTCGGCCTGCGGCGAAGGCGCGATGCCCCGCGCCTCAAGCTTCGCCAGCACGAAGCGGTCCACATCATTGGCGACCCACGCCTCATTCCCCACCGCGGGCTTCTTCACCTCGCCCAGCGGCGTGTACGCCCAGTGCGCTTCGTACTCGGCGCCCTCCTCGATCCACCGGCGAAGCACCTCGATCTGCTCCGCCGAGAGGTCCTTGTGAATCTCCACCGGAGGCATGCGTTCGCCCGCGTCAGCCGAAGTGATCCGCCGCATCAGCTCGCTCGCCCCCGCATCCCCCGGCACGATCGCCCGCGCCCCGGACTTCATCACCGCCGTCGCGCCTTCACGCACATCCAGCCGCAGCCCCGCCTTGCGCTCATGTGCATCAAACCCGTGACACGCGAAGCAGTGATTGGAAAGAATCGGCCGAACGTCCCGGTTGAACCGCGGCGGCTCGGCAGCGGCCGAGGCGCAAACCAGCGCCACCATCAGCGCCGCCGGGACGAGCGACCATGCGTCCATATCGACCTTAGGCCACAACCCTCTCACCCATTGCCGAGGTCCGTTCATGAGTCGTCACTCTCTGGGGGGCTGGATATCAACGCAGAGATCCCGCGTCGCCAGCTATTATACCCTTTCCGGACCGTCGTGGCGGCCTACCGCCAGAACATTCGCCCCGTGATTCAAGTACGAGGTCTGGACATGGAGTGGTTCCCCGTATCCGAAGCCGCAGGGCGGACGATCCGCACGTCGCTGCCGGATCTGACGGATCCCATGCGCGGGGCCGACCTTGTCCTGACCCCGCCCGGCTATCTGGAACTCGCCATCATCGCGCCCGACGGCCGCTCGGCCTATGTCCTGTCCTCCTGCCCGACGGTCTCCTTCTGGAATCTTCTTATCGGCTGGGGGCCGATCATCCTTGCCGCCGTGCTCGCCCTGGTGGGCATCTGCCTCCTGTGGCGTTGGCGCAAGCTCTGGGCCCCCGGCGGCGCGGGGAGTATGGATCGCTGCCCACGCTGCTCCTATCCCGTCAAGGGGCTGCGCGGCCCGTCCTGCCCTGAGTGCGGCCTGGACATCTCCACCGGAAGCCTCGAACCCGCGCGCAGTGCCTGGGTCGGCAGCCGCCGGCGCGTCGCGCTCCTCTGCGCCATCGTCTTCCTGATCGTCGCGGCGCTCGACTGGGAAGCTCCGCCCACTTGGCGCAACGCGTTTTCTTTCGGGTCCGAACGTCTGTTCGTCTGGGCGCAGGAGCGCGGCCACCACTGGCACCGACCCTACCTCGGCACGCCGGTGCATTGCCTCTGGGAGGTGAGCCTGGCCGATGGCGCGATCCTTCGCTGGTTCGACGTTCCGCGCGTCGTCCGCCGCGCCGCGGAGCGTGCCCCGCGGCAGCTCGCCCTGGCAGACGATGGCCGGGCGCTGCTTCTTTCCCTGCGTCCGGACAGCACCGACAGTTGGTACTGGGATTCCTATCGCGCGACCATCCTGCATCGCTGGGATGTCCGCTCGGGGAAGCATACCGCCAGCCGCGAGGTCGTCGAGGGGGAAACCTTCCACTGGTGGCCCACCGCCGACGGCCGCAACCTCCATGTCACCGTCCGTCGCGATGATCGCTGGCGACTCGAGTCCTGGCAGGCCGATGACCTGGCCGTCACCTCCCTCCTCGACAGCCAGGATGTCTCACCCAGGTTCATCGGCGAACCCCATGCGACCTGGTCCGTCCACAACTGGACCTTCCACGGCGACACCGTCTATGCAGACCTTGTCGTCCGTAACCGCCCCGCCAGATTGCCCTCCGACAGAGCCTGGCTGAAGTACAACGTCAGGCAGAAAGAGGTGATCGACTCCCTCGTGCTGCCTTCCGTCATCCGACTCGAGCACTTCCGCGCCGTCGAAGGTGATGCCTGGTCGATCGTCCGCCACCCAGGAAAACAGGACCTGCGATTCGGACAGACTGTTCTCCTCTTGGGTACCGCGGACCTGCGCATCACGCAGACCTCCGGCCAGTATCCGCCGCTGGACATCGAGGTCCGCCGCAACGAGCTTCCTTTCATGAACGCCCGCTTTGGAGACTCCCCGCGCTACGTCTTCATCGAACTGTTCAACGGCCGCGGGCCGAACGCAGGCCCGGACCAGTCCAGGCGGCGGGTCAACCCGATTCTGCGCTTTGACCGCCTCACCGGCCAGTGGTCGCCGCCGCGCGACAAGGGCAGCCCCTCCGTCGGGGTCTGGTCCGCCGCGGCCGACGGCCGCACCATGCTCTGGTGCCATCCGTGGTCCGGCGATTGCGGAGCCACGCTGCGCGTGTTTCGCTGGAATGATGCTTCGCCCCCGCCTGCTGGAGGACCGAGTCCATGAGTACTCCCGCCGATGAGGCCGCGCTGATCGTCCTCCCGGAACTCATCGAGCCGGCGACCGAAGCCGACCGCGTCCTTACCATCCTGCCCCACGGCTCGATCCTTGATGCGGCGCTCGCTCCCGATGGCAGCGCCGCCTACGTGCTGGTGATGCAGGACGCTTACGACCTCTGGCGGCTGATGCACCCGTTTCTTTTCAAGGCCGCCGCGCTGGTGGTGCTGTGTCTCCTGTTGCTTCTCATCTGGCGCTGGTGGCGAGCGCCGGCCCTGCCCCGGAAGAGTCGTGAAGCCCAGCCCGCTTCGCCCTACGACGTCCTGACGCGCGCTCCCGTCGGGCGCGGCCGCCCCGTGATGGCCCTCAAGCTCCTGCTCGTCCTCACGCTCGCCGCCGCGGCGGGGAACCTTACGGTCCGCAAAGTGCCGCAGGCGTGGGCCGACTGGTACCAGTGGCCCTCCGTCCGCGCGTTCAACTGGCTCGGCGGGCCGAACTACAAGTACGTCCTCTGGCGGCCATACTTCAGATCGTCCTTCTTCGGTGAACTCTGGTTGCACGTTCCCGCCCTCTGGAAGGTCAGCCTCCAGGATGGCCGGCGTCTGGCCGAGTATCACATCCCCGGTGAGCCGATCGGCGGACACATTCAGCCGGCCGGCAACCAGATCAGCAAGCTCGCCGTCTCCCACGACGGCCGAAGGCTGCACTTCGTGCGGCACGAGGGCGGAAAGCTCTACCTAAGCGCAATCGACACCGCCACCGGCGAGGTCGCCGCCGAATGGTCCGCGCCTTACTACACTCAGGGGGGCGACAAGGTCACTTCGGTGGCGTTCGATCCCCTGGGGCGCTACGTCCACATCATCGAACCGAAGGCGAAACACATCCGCATCACCCGCCTGGCCGCCGATGACCTCTCCGACATCGCCTCCTTCGACTTCGACCCCGAACCGGAGATCGTCGCCTTTCCGCGCATCACCACGGTGACGCGCGGGTGGTGGAGCGAGGATGCCCGCATCTTCCGCACCCTGCTTCGCCGCAGGGACGATGCGGCCCGCCAGGACTTCACCGCGCCCTATGATGAACACCTGGTCGAGTTCGGCACTTCGGATTGGCGCATTCTCCGCGAGGCGCCGCTGCATGGGCGCCGATACGGCGGAGGCGCGGAGGGAGGCTTCACGCCCGACGGCCGATACGCTCTGCTCGACCCCGGCCGCGAACATACGGACCCCCGGGCACGCCAGGGCACCTTCATGGGCGGCTCATTCATTCGTGAGCTTTGGGATGTCGAACAACTCCGCAGAATCGCCCGTTTCGAGAGCACAGGTTCGATCCGCGTCGAACCGCTTGGCCACGCGGTCATTATCAGCACGTCCCCGCGTTCCCTCCAACTTCAGCAATCCCCGTCCCCGCCCCTGCACTGGCGGCTGGACCTCAACACCCTGCAGATGAGCCTGCCCCGCGCCGCACCGTATAGCTGGCCGGCCACCATGGTGGCCGCAATCGGAACCTGGCCGCCACGCGATGTCGCTTTCCTCCGTCACACCCCCGATGGCTCGTGGTCCGTCGCCTTCGACGGCAACAAGGCCCACGTCATCGACTGGTCTATTGCCGCCCAGCGGTGATCACCCCGCCACAGGCCACCTGAACGTCGATCGCAACCCCACCCGTCGCCCCGTCGCCTGGGATTCCCGCGCCGCCTCCATGATCTCCAGCACGTGCAGCGCGTGCTCCACCGTGATCAGCGACGCCTCGCCCTTCACCATCTTCTCAATCACGTACGACGCCCCCTGCTGCCAGACATAACCTTCCGCGTCCGGCACGTGACGCACGGCCTGGGGCTGATCGACCGTCGCCAGGTCCACGCCGTGCGGCGCCCAGTCGTAGCCCACCAGGTGCATCGCCCCCTCCGTCCCGATCACGGAGAGCGTCGAACGCTCCTGGCCGCTGCCATCGTGCCCGTGCGGGTCGAAGTAATTGAAGCCCGACTGCACGTGCGAGAAGACGCTGTTGCCGTGGTCCATCAGCACCATCGCGTTGTCCTCGGCCTCGACGCGGATGTCCCCCTTGTCATCCACCGTGCGCGTGGGCGTGACGATCCCCGTCATCGCCACCACCGCCCGCGCCGGGCCCAGCAGGCCGGTCAGGGTGGTGAGGTTGTATACGCCCAGGTCCGGCAGGCTTCCCCCGCCCTTCTCATAGAAAAACGCCGACCATCCCGGCCCAAGATGCCCGTAGGCCGCGTGCGCCGCGGACAGCCGCCCAAGCTTCCCCTCCTGGATCGTGCGCGACATGAACGCGAACTGCGGGCTGGTCACCACCGCCGGCGCGCCCCAGAGGCGCAGTTTCTTTTCCCTGGTTTTCTCCATCAGCCGCACGCCTTCCGCGTACGTGTTCGCCAGCGGCTTTTCGCTCCACACGTGCTTGCCGGCTTCGAGGGCCTGGAGATTCAGCCGCCCGTGCTCCTGCATGTCCGTCAGATTCACCATCAGGTCAAACGGCTCGCCCGCGAGCATCGCGTCGATATGCGGGTAGTGATGCCCGATGTGGAACCGCGCCGCCTGGTCGGCCGCGCGCTGCGGGATGATGTCGCAGGTGCTCACCAGCTCCACATATGGGCTGGCCTTGAGATGCGGCAGGTACATGTTCGAGACGCTCCCGCACCCGATCACCCCCACGCGCATCTTCTTCCCCCCCGCTGCCGCAGCCTGGCCCTGCCCTCGCGCCAGCGCCGAAAACACCGCCGCCGACCCCGCCACCCCGCTCCGCACCAGAAACTCGCGACGGTTCATGATGTGCCTCCAGTGGAAATGCGATCGAAACCGGGCCGAAAACGTACTGGAGCGATTATATCACGCGGCAAGCTCAACCAGCCTGCATCACGACTCCGCCTACCTCTTCCCCGTCTCCACCCGGATCACCGACCGGATGCCCCCGCGGCCGCGCCAGTTCGTCTCCACCACCATCCAGCGCGGGCGCATCGCCGCTTCGAGATCCCCGGCGATGCGGTTGGTCACCGCTTCATAGAAGATCCCGTCGTTACGGAAGCTCTGAAGGTAGAGCTTGAGGCTCTTGAGCTCCACGCACAGCCGGTCGGGCAGGAACCGCACCGTCACCGTCCCGAAGTCCGGGTGGCCTGTCTTGGGGCACACGCTGGTGAACTCCTCGGCCACGTGCTCAATGGTGTATTCGCGCTCCGGCGCGGGGTTCTCGAAGCATTCAAGGAGTGTTGCGTCGGCCATAAGCGGGTCTCCGGGAAGAACCGCGCATCATAATCACCGGCTGCTATATTGTCCCGCTCGATGGAGCACCCCATGCCCCGCAAGCTGACCGAAGATGAGGTCCGTCACGTCGCCCGCCTCAGCCGGTTGCGCCTGAGTGATGAGGAGGCCCATCAATTCACCGGGCGGCTCGCGGCCGTGCTCGAATACTTCTCCCGGCTCGACGAACTCGACGTGTCGAACGTCGAACCGATGGCCCACTCCATGGACGTGACCAACGTCCTTCGGCCGGACGTGCCGGCCGCGCCCCTGCCCGTCGAAGCCGCCCTCGCCAACGCCCCCGACCGAGATGACCCGTTCTTCAAAGTCCCCAAAGTTTTGGGCGACATCGGGGGAAGCGGTTAGCGGCTTCGCTTCGCCACGGACTTTATGCCTTGGACGTTGCACGCTCTATGGATAACGCGACCTCAACCAGTCTGATTGACCTGCGCGACGCGATCGCCTCCCGCCGTGTCAGCGCCGCCGACGCGGTAGGGGGGTATCTCGCCCGCATCGAGGCCGCCGACGCCGACCTCAACGCGTTTCATGAGGTCTTCGCCGATCGCGCCCGTGAACGCGCGCAGGCCGTCGATCGCG
>JBGTFI010000445.1:0-2550 GCA_041747335.1 Phycisphaeraceae bacterium
GACCTGGTCGATGGTGTACTCACCATAATGAAAAATGCTCGCGGCCAGCGCGGCGTCGGCGCCTCCGCCGCCGGTTTCGACCCCCGTCAGCACGGCCCGCATGTGCTCCGGACCGCCGCATCCCCCGCTGGCGACGACGGGCACGTCGACGGCCTGGGCGACCGCGGCCGTCATCTCGAGGTCGTATCCGTCCTTGGTCCCGTCGGCATCCATGCTGGTCAGGACGATCTCGCCGGCGCCGCGGCGAACCACCTCCTTCGCCCAGGCGACGGCTTCGAGACCGGTGGGTTTCCTCCCGCCGTGGGTATGGACCTCGAAGACGGTCTTGCCGTCGCGGACGACGCGTTTGGGATCGATGTTGACGACGGTGGCGCAGGTTCCGAAGCGCCCGGCCGTCTGGGTGATGATGTCCGGGTTGAGGACGGCCGCGGTGTTGATGCTGACCTTTTCCGCGCCTGCCTGGATCAGGGCGGTGACGTCGTCGATGGTGCGGATGCCCCCGCCGACGGTGAAGGGCATGAAGCACTGCTCGGCGACCCGGCGGACGACATCGAGCATGATGCCTCGGTCCTCGTGGCTGGCGGTGATATCGAGGAAGACCAGCTCGTCGGCGCCCATTCGGTCGTAGCGGGCGGCGACCTCGACCGGATCGCCGGCGTCGCGCAACCCCAGGAAGTTGACGCCCTTGACCACGCGGCCGCCCTTCACATCGAGGCACGGAATGATTCGCCGAGTCAGCAAGCCCATCATTTTAGCAAGCTTACGCCCCCGGCGGGGGCCCGATCTCGAGGCGGGTCTCCAGAGTGTGCATGACAGTCCAGGCAGGCCCTTTTTCTGGGTGCCATGGCCTCGTCCTCGTGGCCATGTGTCTTTCGACTTGGAAAAGGGTCAGTCCAACGGTGGCGCGAGCCTGCTGTCCGTCGCTGACAGGTCTTCGGGGGGCTTCATGCCCACACTTCGCCCGCATGGCACCCAGCGATTCTCCCCGACCTTGGACCTTGGACCTTGGACTCCGCCCTCCCCCTTGCCCGCAACCCACTAAACTACCCTCATGCGACATCTCGACCTCTCCCCCAGTGAGCGCCTTCCGATCGTGATGGACCTTGTCTCGTCCCTGAGCAAGGCGCAGACCCCGGAAGAGGTGCTCAAGATCTTCGCAGAGGGGCGAAACAGGCTCGATGAGCGGCCGCACCCTTACGTCTCGCTGTCCACGCGCAACCTCCCGGAGGGCTCGTACAAGATCACCCGCTCGCTCACCCTTGACGACATCACCCGTCTTGACAGCATCGTGCAGGTCAACCCCTGGCGGGACTGGCAGAGCATCCCCACGCACCACGGGGGCGTGTTGGGGGAGATCGTGCGCTCCGGGCGGCCGGTGGTCCTGCACGATATGGATCTATCGAGTGATCCGGCCCTGGGCGAGCGATTCGCGGATTGCCGATCCCTGATGGCGCTTCCGCTGTTTGATGGCGGGAAACCCCTGAACTGGGCGGTTTCGCTGTCGCCGCTGCCCGACGACTTTTCCCTGGATGATGTGGAGCAGCGGCTTCTCACGGCCAACCTGGTGGGCGGGACGGTCCGCCACGTCCAGACGGCGCGGCGGCTCAATGAAGCGAGCACGCAGATCGCGCACGAGCTGCGCCGCATCGCGGAGATTCAGCGGGCGCTGGTCCCGACGGACCTGCCGAAGGTTCCGGGGATGAGCGTGGCCGCGAGCTACCGGACGTTCGACCAGGCGGGCGGGGATCTGTTCGCGATCTCGCCGGTGGCGAACGGAACGCCGGGGACCGCGGGGGAGGAGAGCACGCTGTGGACGTTCATGGTGGCGGATGCTTCGGGGCACGGCCCGTCGGCGGCGGTGGTGATGGCGATGCTGCACGCGATCCTCAACGCGGTGCAGGGGGCCGAGGGCGGTCCGAGCCGGTGCCTCAGGCGTGCGAACCGCCAGCTTTGCGATAAACGGATTGAGCAGTCATTTGTGACGGCGTTCCTGGCGGGTTATGACACACGCTCGCGGCGGATGGTGTACGGGCGCGCAGGCCACAATCCCCCACTGCTGATGAGCCCGGTGAAGGGGGGTTGGGAGGTCGAGCGGATCGACGCGGTGGGGGATCTCCCGCTGGGGATTATCCCCGATGTGGATTATCAGACGGCCGAGACGACGCTCCAGCCCGGTCAGACGCTGCTGATGTACACGGATGGGATCACGGAGGCGATGTCTCCGGGGCGTGAGCTGTTCGGGGAGAAGCGGCTGATTGAGACGCTCATCGGGACGGACGGTTCGCCGCAGGCGGTGCTTCACGCGGTGCATCAGGCGGTGGAAAAGCACCAGGACGGGGCGCGGGCGGGGGACGATCAGACGATGCTGGCGATTCGCGTGGAGGCAGACTAGCCCATCTTTTATAATCTACTACTATTTCGATGTTTACTTGACGATGGCAGTCCTTGCCGGGCGGGTGAGCCAAGGCGCTGCTTGTCGGGGGGCTGAGGTAAGAAGAGCGGCGGATGAGAAAAAAGTGCGAATTGGTGGACATCCGGGCTTGGCGAGCG
>JBGTFI010000446.1:0-5892 GCA_041747335.1 Phycisphaeraceae bacterium
GATCCGCAGGGACCGCGCGGCGGAAGCAGCCCACTGCTGGACATCCTGGGGGATCCGATCGACATTGGAACCGTTCAACTGAGCGCCGACGCGTCGCGGGTCGCCTTCGAGGGGATGAGCGTGGCGCTGGCGGTGCCGGATACATTCCTGGCGATCCGTATCGATCGTCCCACGGAGCTCAAATCCATTCCCTCGGATGCGATGGCGCGGCTGCCGCTTGAGGAGGTGGAAGGGCCGATCCATCTCATGCCCCAGGCCGACGGATCCTGGCGTGGGCAATTCCAGCTCGGCAGGTACATCGGGGAGATCGTCCTTCTGGCGGAGAAGTGAGCGCGGTGCACTCGTAGACTGCACTCATGGTTCAACGGCGGTTTCATTACGACCAGGCGTTCGAGCACTATCTGCGCTCCAAGTCGATCCCTTATGTCGCCGTCGATGAAGCCAAGCGCGCGATCTCCGGCGGGCGCACCTCGACGACACTCAAGAGCTTTGACTTCGTGGTCTACTCCGAAGGCGGGGCGAATCTGCTGGTGGACGTGAAAGGGCGCAAGCACAGCGGACGCTCGAGCCGGTCGCTGGACAACTGGGTCACGCGCGCGGACGTGACGGGACTGTCGCAATGGGAAGGCATCTTCGGCCAGGGCTTCGAGGGCGCGTTCGCGTTTCTCTACTGGTGCGATCGTCAGCCGCCCGATGCGCTGTTTCACGAGATCTTCGAGTTCGGCGGACGATGGTACGCGGTGCTGGCGGTGAAGCTGACGGACTACCAGGCCTGCATGAAGCAGCGCAGCCCCCGGTGGGACACGGTGAACATCCCGGCGGAGGATTTCAACCGACTGGCGCAGCCGCTGTACGAGCTGCTGTGAACGGTCGGCGGACTCCATCCGGGACGAACGGGGCAAGTCGAAGAGATGATCCGTGGCGGTTTGATCGTCGCCCCGCATCCGACACCCGACATCAGGTCAGGAGGCGGCCGCCGTCGAGGCGGATGATCTGGCCGGTGGTGTAGTGGGCGTCGCGGAGGAGGAAGAGGACGGCGGCGGCGGCGTCTTGGGGAGTTCCGGGGCGGGCGAGGGGAACGCGCTTCATGTAAAGCTCGCGCTGGGCGGGGGTGTAGGACTCGGCCCACTCGACCACGCCGGGGGCGATGGCGTTGACGGTGACCTTCGGGGCGAGTTCCATCGCGAGGGTCATGGTGGCTTCCATGAGCGCGGCCTTGGAGACGTTGTAGGCGGCGTACCCTTTAAGCGGCTGGCCCATGACGTGAATGTCGATGAAGTTGACGATGCGGCCAAGGGTGGAGGGGTCGGCCGGGTCGTGATGCGCCCCGAGCATGGGGGCGAACCGCTGGGCGAGCATGAGCGGGGCGCGGGCGTTGACGGCCATGTGATGGTCGAACGATTCGAGGGTGACCTTTCCGGGGGGCGTAGGCTCGAAGACGCTTGCGTTGTTGACCAGGGCGTCAAGGCGATCGAACCGGGCGGTCAGGTGTTTATGGACGTGTTCGTGGGCGTCTGGCTGAGCGAGGTTCACTTCGATCGCGATGGCCCGCCTGCCCAAGGCCTTGATCCGGTCAACCACTTCGTTCGCTTCAGCTTCGCTGGTACGAAAGGTGATGGCCACGTCCATGCCTGTCTGGGCCAGACCCAGGGCGATCGCCCTGCCGACGCGCTTCGCGCCGCCGGTGACGAGAGCGACCTTAGCGCTAGAGCTGTTCATCGGGGTCGTCATCGTCACGGGGGTCATCGTCGGAGTCGTCGGAGTCGTAGAAGTCGTCGAAGTCGTCGGTGTGGGCGTCGTAGTCGTCCTCCTGCTCGTTCTGGGGCCGGAGGGGACGGTCCTCGTAAATGAGCTGATTGATCTTCCCGACAAGTCGATCACCGGAGGCCTGCCAGAGGTCGGAGGTGCTTCCGCGGCGGGCCTTGACCTGGGCGCGACGTCGTGCGGAATGTCGCCAGGCGACCATGAGGTACCACAGGAGCCACATGCCGGCGAGGCCGACGACGATCGTCAGGATGACCAGCACCAGTCCGTAACGTGCGGTTGGGTCGATGGCCGCCATGATGGGATTGTACGGCATCAGCGGGAGGCTTCGATGGTCTCACCCTGGTAGGTGCATTTTGTCTTGCCGGTTTCCCAGACGCTGACTTCCTCGAGCGTCACGCCCAGAGCCTGGACCGGGCCTGTGAGCATTTCGTAGACGACCCGGGCGATGTTCTCCACGGAGGGATTGAGGTCCGCGAACTGGGGCACATCGAGGTTCAGGTGCTTGTGGTCGAGCTGGTCGATGGCTTCGCGGAGGACGACGCGGTCCAGCTCCTCGACGCGGAGGATGCGGCCGTGAGCATCCATCGGGGCGCGGACGGCGACTTCAATTTCGTAATTGTGGCCGTGTCCGGAGGGGTTGTTGCACTTGCCGAAAACCTCGCGGTTGCGCGCGTCGCTGAAGGCGGGCACGTGAAGACGGTGGGCGGCTGCGAACTCGTAGCGCTGGCGGATGAGGATGCCGGACATATCGTGTTCCAGGAGGGTAAGGCTGTGAAAGGGCGTGAGTTGGAGCGCGACCTCGACGACGGTCGCGCGCAGGACCGGACGAAGCAGGTCGAACATCCGGCGCATTAGAGCGCCCATGGCGATGACGGAGGAGGGGCGGGTGGTGTCGAGGAGCGCTTCGAGGTCGGGAAGGACGCAGCGCCGGACGGCCTGGTCGATCTCGCGGATGTTCATGAAGTATCCGGTAACGGGGTCGGCCCGGCCGCGGCAGCGCACGTGCAGTTCGTAGTAGCGTCCCAGCCCGCGCATGGGTGGAAACCCGGCGTAGCCGTTGCGGGCGTCTGGTTCGATGGGGTCGGCCGGGCGAGCGTGGTCATCGCTCTCACCGCGCGCGGGGTCCAGGCCGTTCAGGCAGAATCGGACGGTGCGGGTGAGATCAAGCATCAGGCCTGATTATAGGGCGTCGGGCGAACGGGGCTTGGCGTGCGATGGGGCCTGAGGTTAGGCTATCGGCCATGACAGAGGCTGGATCGACATCGACATTAGCAGGCAGACGAGGCGGCGGCGCGCGGGGGCGGGGCGTGGTGATCGGGCTGATCGTGCTGGGGATCGCGGCGGCGTTCATCACCTACTACTACTGGACACACTTCGTGAAGGTAGGCGACGGGAACGTCACGGGCGGGGGGAACGTGACGACGGGGCTGCGGGCGCCGGCTGAGGATCTAGAGGCGATCGGGGCGGAGTTCACCGATGCGATCGAGAACGACCGCTCGACGGATCGCCCGGCCGAGGCGGCGACGAACCTGGTGCTGCGGTTCCCCAACGACCACGCGGCGCGGAACCTGCTTGCGAACATTCTCCTGCACCGGGGGGAGTGGGCGCTGGCGTACGAACAGATGCTCATCAGCCTGGAGCGCAACCCCGGCCAGGCGGAGGTTCACCTCAACGCGGGGACGGCGGCGCTCAAGCTGCGGCGGTACGACGATGCGGTGCATCACTATTCGCAGGCGGTGGGTCTGGACCAGCGCAACGCGCGATACCGGGTCCATCTGGCTCATGGGTACATCGCGGTGAACCGTTTCGATGAAGCACGCGGGCTGCTGCTGGCGGCGCTTCAGGCGGATTCGACGATGCACGAGGCGTATCAGGGGATGAGCCAGCTCTTCGCGAAGCAGAACGAGATGTCGCTGGCGATCGAACAGATCACCAAGGCGATCGAGAACACGCCCGCGGCGCAGCGCCGCAAGCAGGTGGAGTACATCCGGGAGAAGGCGCGGTTTCTGCGGCGGGCGAACCGGCCGGACGATGCGCTGATCACGCTGCAAAGCCTTCTGGCGAAGGAGCGTCAGCAGCCCGAATCGATGCGGGAGCTGGCGACGACGTACGCGATGCTGGGGCGGCCGGGCGCCGCAGCGGAGGTTTACGAGCAGGCGATGGCGCGTGAACCGGCCGCGGCGCAGTGGGCGATCGAGGCGGCGCGGTGGCGGATCAAGGCGGGCGACGCCACGGCCGCGCGAAGACTACTGGATCAGGCGCGCAAGATCAGCCCGAATGATCCGGCGATCGGGGAGTTGATGGGGGAACTGGGAGGGTTGAACTGATCCACAGTGGGGCGGTCGCTGCGGCGACCGTAATTGCGGCGGAGCCGCAAGCTCAGGGTCTTGAATTTCCTCCCAGCGCTTCTGAGATCAGGCCTGCGGCCTGATGGCGGGCGGGACGCCCGCCCCACTGAATCAATCACATCTTGAGCTTGCGATTGAAGAAGTCGTAGAGCTTCTCCCAGGATTCGCGTTCGCGCTCGCCCTGGAAGATGTGGGCCTGATCGTCGAAGATGACCACTTCGTGAACGTCGTTGTCGTCGTAGACCAGTTTCATTTTGTGAGCAAGGAAGTGGGCCTGCTCGACGGGGACGACCTTGTCGAGCGCCCCGTGGAGGGTCATGACCGGCGGATCATCAGTCGTGACGTAGTGGATGGGGCTGGCCTGGATGTACCCGGCGGGGTTGGCCGGGGGCGGGCCGCTCAGGAGGGACTCGAAGTAGGGCGTGACGATGGGGGCGAGGTGGCAGGTGACCATCTCGGTGGGGCCGGAGATGTTGACCGCCGCCTGCACGCGACTGGAGACTTCGCCGGACTGCCCGCCGGGTTCGACGATGTGGCTGACGTCCCCTTCCAGGCCGTCGTCTTCATCGGTGAGTGCCACCATGAGCGAGAGGTGCCCGCCGGACGATGCCCCTGTGATGCCGATGCGATCGGGGTCGATGTGGTACTTCGCGGCGTTGGCGCGGAGGTAGCGCACGGCGGCCTTGCAGTCGTGGATGCAGGCGGGCCAGGGGTGTTTGACGTTGCCGCTTTCATCGGTTTCGGCGGTGAGGCGATGGGTGATGGTGACGGCGACAAAACCCTGCCGGGCGGCGCGCTGGATCTGGCCGCGGTAGGCGCTGCGGTGGCCCTCCTTCCAGCCGCCGCCGTGGATGAAGATGAGGGCGGGGTAGCGCTTGCCTTCACCCTGAGCGGCTTCGTCGGGCCGGGCCATGTCGAGATGGAGCTCGACCTCGCCCGCGCGGGCGTAGAGGATGTCGCGGGTGAATTCGACACCTTCGCGCTGGGGCTGGGCGAGTGTGACGGTGGTGAACAGGAGTGATGAAAGGATCAGGGCAATGGCCGGCAGCGGACGTGCGTGCATGGTGATCTCCAATCGGTGTGTGCCTGATTCGATGATATCATCGGGCAGTGGGGCGGGCGTCCCGCCCGCCATCAGGCCGAAGGCCTGAATAGAGCAGAAAGAAACTCGTGGCATCCTATCGTTCGGATTTGCGGCTGCGCCGCAATGGCGGGCGAGACGCCCGCCCCACTGGTCATTCTCGTTCCACTCTGATTGCGGCAAAGTATAACACTGCAGCACCAAGGGGCATCATACACCATCGCGCAGGGCGGCGACCATCGCGCGGACCTGGTCGAGGTCGGTGGTAAGCGGTGCACCGAAGTCGACGCCGCTTTTTGTGGAGGAGACTTCCGGGGCGGTCGGCCGGCTGAGCGAAGCGTGGACCTGTGTGCAGCCGGTTGCTTCGATGAGCGCGCGCACGTTGTGAGGGCGGATGCCCGCCCCCGGAAGAATCTCGATGCGGCCGCGCGCCTGATGGATGAGCTGATCGATGAGCCGCGCCCCTTGCAGGGCGGAGGGGGCCTGGCCGCTGGTGAGGATGCGGCGAGCGCCCAGGTCAATCAGCCGCTCCATGGCGTCCAGGGGATCGAGGGTAAGGTCGAAAGCGCGGTGGAAGACCGCCTCGCGCTCGCCGATGAGGTGGATCATTTCGCGGCAGCGCTCGGCGTCCACCTGGCTGGATGAATCGAGCGCGCCGAAGGCGATGCCGTCCGCGCCGTGTTCGAGCATCGTTTC
>JBGTFI010000447.1:0-7535 GCA_041747335.1 Phycisphaeraceae bacterium
AGCAGCGCCTGCGCGAGGCGGCGCGGTTGGGGTTCAAGCGCGTGCTGTGCCCCAGGAGCAGCGCCAAGCCGCCGGCGGGGTGCGAGGTGATGATGGTCCGGACGGTCGGCGAGGCGATCGAGGCGCTGGGGTGAGGGAATGAGTCAGGATCAGTGGGGCGGGCGTCTCGCCCGCCATTGCGGCGAAGCCGCAAGGATCCCGGTAAGAACCAACGGTGGCTTGCCCGCCCGTACATGAATCACCGGACGTTCCAACACTGAATAATGTTGCCAGCGGTGCCTTACGTGAGACTCCTTTCAGGCCTTTGGCCTGATGGCGGGCGGGACGCCCGCCCCACTCCTCGTCATGTCACCGCATCGGGCGGCCGCTGCGCAGGGCGCCGCGGGCGCGGAACATGTTGCGGCGGTGGGTTCCGGTCTGCACGACGCGCTTGGCGCGCTTGTTGGCGCGGCGGGCGGACTTGGACTGCCCGGGGTTGACCACCAGCGAACGGCTGTCGAGCAGCGCGCCGTTGAGCGCCTGCACCGCCGCCATGCCCTCGATGTCATTGGGCATCAGCACAAACGCGTAACCGCGCGAGCGCCCGCTCTTCTCGTCCATCGGAATGATCACCTCGTCCACGTGCCCGTGCTTCTCGAACATCTGCTTGAGCCGACCCTGACTCGAGCGCGGATGAAGGTTGCCCACGAAGATTTTGAACATGTCTGAAACTCCGATTGATCGTCCCGCTGATTCACCGGCCTTGTGCGGCCGAACTCCCCACCTGACCCCGCGAAAATCCGTTGGATATGCCCTGCGCCCCACCGCCGTTCATTCTAGTGACTCGTCTTCCACAAGCAAACGATGATGATCGAACAACCGGCGGCGCCCGCATGCCGCCAATCCCTCTCCCAAACCGTATCCGGAAGCCGCCCCGTCAACGCCATCCATCATAGACTTGGCATCCGGAGAATTCAACTCCCACGCACTGGGCCGCCTGTTTTTCCGAAGGCTCCCGCCGCGACTTCGGGAATCGCCCCAAAACCGGCCCAGGGGCTTCCACGGAGAAGGGCGCGGGGAACCATGTGCCGTCCCTCGGGCACGGAAAGAGTTGCCCGATCCCTGCGACCGTGATAGTTTGCCGCCTCGATCCAGCCCGGTGAAGCAGGCATTCTCATCGGCGGCGATGGGGCAGCCCTCGGGACCGAACGACAACCCTTGGCAGAGGTGGACGACATGGGAAAGCAATTGAATGTCGCGATGATCGGCTCGAAGTTCATGGGCAGGGCGCACTCCAACGCCTACGCCAAGGTCGCCAGGTTCTTCGACCTTCCGCTCGCCCCGGTCATGCACACCGTCACCGCACGCAACGAGAGCGACCTGCTTGAGTTCGCCCCGCGCTGGGGCTGGCACAACCACTCCACCGACTGGCGCCTGGTGCTGGAGAACCCCGAGATCGACCTGGTGGACGTCGTCACCCCCAATCACGTCCACGCCGAGCAGACCATCGCCGCCCTCGAAGCCGGCAAGCACGTGGCGTGCGAAAAGCCCCTGGCCGGTTCGCTCGACGATGCGCGGCAGATGGTCGAAGCCGCCGCGAAGGCGCGCAAGTGCAAAACCTACGTCTGGTACAACTACCGCCGCTGCCCGGCGGTCGCGCTCGCCCACCAGCTCGCCAGGGAGGGCAAACTCGGAACCATCTATCACGTCCGCGCGGCCTACCTCCAGGACTGGGCCGGACCCGATGCCCCCCTGATCTGGCGATTCCAGGGAGACATCGCCGGGTCGGGGGCCCTTGGCGACCTGTGCGCCCACAGCATCGACACGGCCCGCTTCATTATTGGCGATGAGATCGCCGAGGTCAGCGGCGCGTACATGGAAACCTTCATCAAGCAGCGCAATCTCCCCGGCGAGGGGGGTGGGGAGATCTCCGGCAAGGGCGGCAAGGCCGCCACCAGGAAAGGCAAGAGCACCGTCGATGACGCGGTGCTCTTCACCGCCCGCTTCAAGAAAGGCGCGCTGGCCACCTTCGAGGCCACACGGCTCTCGACCGGCGACAAGAACGCCAACCGCATCGAAATCCACGGCGACAAGGGCGCCATACGCTTCAACTTCGAGCGCATGAACGAGCTCGAGTGGTACGACGCGACCCTCCCCGACAAGCTCCAGGGATGGTCCACCATCAACGTCACCAACGGTGGCGCCGGTCACCCCTACGCGGCCAACTGGTGGCCGACGGCGCACATCCTGGGCTACGAGCACTCGTTCATCAACATGGTCGCGGACATCTGCCTCGACCAGGCCGGGAAGAAGCCGCTGGTCCCGCTGCCGGACTTCAAGGACGCCTACGAGGTCCAGAAGGTTCTGCACGCGGCGACGCTCTCAGCCAGGGAGCACACGAGCGTGCCGCTGAAGGAAATCAAGTAATCCCAGTGGGGCGGGCCTGTTCCTGAGGGGCGGGCGACTCCAGTGGGGCGGGCGTCTCGCCCGCCAATTACCAGACCACGACATCGAACAGACCCATCCCGACAAGGAGCATCCCATGGCAGTGGTCCGATACGGCATCATCGGCGCGGGCGCGATCGGCCAGCGCAGGCACATCCCCGAGTGCGCCGCCAACCCGAACTCCGTCGTGGCCGCCATCGCCGATCCGGTCAAGGACCGCGTCGTGGAGATCGCCGCCCGGTACAACGCCACCCCCTTCACCGACTATCGAGAGATGCTCAAACAGTCGGACCTGGACGCGGTGGTCGTCTGCGGACCGAACAAGCTGCATGCGCCGCAAACGCTCGATGCGCTCAAGGCCGGGCTGCACGTCCTGTGCGAGAAACCCATGGCCACGACGCGACAGGACGCGAAGAAGATGATCGCCGCGGCCAGAAAGGCGAAGAAATACCTGATGATCGGCCTGAACCAGCGCCTCATGCCCCCCCACATCCGCGCCAAGGAGATCCTCGACTCCGGGCGGCTGGGCAAGCCGCTCTCGTTCCACACCGCTTTCCAGCACCCCGGCCCGGAGGGATGGTCGATCGATGCGAACAAGAGCTGGTTCTTCGATCCGATCGCGGCGTTCATGGGGGTGACCGGCGACCTGGGCGTCCACAAGGCCGACCTGATGCGCTGGCTGCTGGGCCAGGAGT
Source organism: Phycisphaeraceae bacterium (assembly GCA_041747335.1). GTDB lineage: Bacteria > Planctomycetota > Phycisphaerae > Phycisphaerales > Phycisphaeraceae > JBGTFI01. The sequence goes on from JBGTFI010000447.1 coordinate 3,120, forward strand.
TCGATGAGGTCGGCGGGATCATCACCACTCTCGACAAGAGGGACGCCAAGGGCAAGCTCATCGGCCTGGATGACAACACCGTCCTGACGCTCAAGACCAAAAACGGCATCGTCGGGAGCATGACCCTGAGCTGGACCAACTACGGCGCCGAGGAAAACTTCACCGTGGTGTACTGCTCGCGGGGCGTCCTCTCCATCGGCAAGGATCCGACCTACGGCGTGATCGTCGATTACCGCAACGGCGAACGTGATCTGCACAAGGTCGGGGAGATGGCGACCAACCTCAAGCAGGTGGCCTCGGGGGTCATCGACTCCTTCACCGAGGCGATCCTCAAGAAGAAAGCCCCGGCCATCGACGGCGAAGAGGGCTACAAGTGCCTGAACGTCATCCTCACGGCGATGGAGGCGGCCAAGGCGGGGAAGGTGATGAAGGTCAGGAATTAGGAGGCGGGCGGGCGCCTTACACCCGCCAGCGGGTCATCTGGCGATTGATGGTGCGGTGGTGGCGACCCGCCGGGAGGCTGACTATCCTTACGCTCCGCCCCACCAGCCTGCCTCCCCATGCCCGACATCCTCGCCGACATCCTCAGCCACAAGCGCACGGAGATCGCCGCCGCGAAGAGGCTTCGACCGCTCACCAGCGTTCGTCGCGACGCCGAATCGAGCGATCGGCCGCGAAACTTCTTCGCCGCCGTCACCCGCCCGAAGGATGAGCTGCGCGTCATCGCGGAGGTCAAGCGCGCCAGTCCCTCGGCCGGGGTGATCCGGGAGGACTTCGACCCCGTGGCCATCGCCGCCATCTACCGCGACCACGGGGCCGCGGCCATCAGTTGTCTCACCGATGAAAAGTTCTTCCAAGGGTCGCTTGAATACCTCACCCGGATCAAGGCGGCGGTCGATCTGCCCGTGCTGCGCAAGGACTTCATCATCGACCCCTACCAGGTCTATGAAGCCCGCGCCGCCGGGGCGGACGCCATCCTGCTCATCGCCGAGTGCATTCCCGACGACGGCCGGCTGATCGACCTGCTCATCCTCGCCACGGAATTGAAGCTCACCACCCTCGTCGAAGTGCATGGCGTCGAGCAGCTCCTGCGCGTGAGGCCGCACATCGGCTTTCCCAACCCCAGCTACACGCTGCTGGGGATCAACAACCGCGACCTCAAGACGATGACCACCGACCTCAACCACACGCTTCGCCTCATGGGGATGGTGGAGAACCCCGACATCCTGGTGAGCGAATCAGGCATCCGCACGCATGAGGACGTCAAGCGGTTGATGGCTGCGGGAGTGAGCAAGATCCTCGTGGGCGAGCACCTGATGCGCCAGGCGGACATCGGCGCGGCGCTGCGGGCGCTGATCAACGGCGAAACCGCCCGATGAAACACCCACTGGCGGGTCTTCAGTGGGGCGTGCGTCCCGCTCGCCCACACTCGTCCGGCGCAGGGGTACTCAAAGAAGGACCCTTTCATCCGCCGCTACTTCGCGGGGAAGATCCTTCAGGTCGACCAGGTCTTCCGGATGAATCGCCGTCCTCTGGGTGATCTCGATCGTCGCCCGGACCTGCCCCTTGCCATCGCGCGGAATCTTCACCCCGCGCGCTTCAAGCCACCTTGCCGCCCGCTCGGTCTGGATGGCCTTGCTCGTCGCCGGGCAGTCCACCGCGCCGGGCCCGTCGGCGTTCTTGATCGGCGCGAACTCGTCGATCCGGTCCGCCTCGTAGATGATCGACTTCTCGCACAGCGGCAGCGCATCGAACACGAACAGCTCGAGCTTCACACTGTTGGGCTGCGAAGGTTCGATGCGCCTGCCCGCGGCAAGGTCGATGAACGCCGCCTTCTTCACCGCGCGATGGTAGGGCAGCGCGATGGCCCCCCCGCTTGCCGTGAAGAGCGATTCCAGAAAGCCCACGCCGATCACGTGGATCGCGATCGATCCCGCGCGGAAGCGCAGCTCGCCGTTCTCAAGGCGCTGCTCGGCCAGTTCGTCGGGCAGGTCGGAATACTCGATCACCGTCACCCGACCGTCCACCAGGCAGAAGTTACCCAGTTTTTCCTTGGGATACGCCTTGGGAAGCATCTTGCTGGACATCTGCGCCCCGTCGAGCACGTGCAGCCCTATGAACAGCGGATCCACCATCCGCACAATCGGGTTGTCTACCTGTGTGTAGCTGATCTGCTCGACGCCGCGCCTTTTCATGTCCGCGATCGCCCCGCGGTCGTGCAACGCCTTGAGCGATCCGCCGTGACCGTTGGGCAGCAGTCCGATCGACCCGCGGTCCTCCAGCAGCACCTTGCCGGAGTCCTTGTCCAGGCCGGGCATCATCTGCTGGGGGAAGATCATCACCTGCCCGGCGTCCAGCCCGAAGTAGCCCCGCTCCTCGAGGTACGCCCGCGTGTCCGCGTCGTTGATCGGGCTGGTCATGATGTACCAGGGGATCGTTCCGCCGTACTTGTCCTGCGCCTTGAGCAGGTACTCCGCCATGCACCCGAACAGCGGGAAACCGCGCACGGGCGTCGCGGGAAACGTGCCCTTGGGGGCGTCCCACCCCAGACGCGTCCCCTGGCCCCCCGCGACGGTGAAGGCCGCCACCTTCCCCGCGCCGATCAACTTCTCCCCCGTCGCCCGCGCTTTGTCATAGTGCGATGCGAGATCGGGCGTCGGACGGTGCGGATACCAAGGCGCCGGCTGAACATCGTGAGGCAGCTTCACCTGCGGCTCGCGCTTCACGTGGGATTCCACCAGCCGCCCGATCTCTTCCCAATCCACCGAGTCGATCTGATCCAGCAACCGCTCGCGCTGCGCTTCATCAAGCTCATCCACAAAACGAAGCACATGCCCCTGCCCCGCCGCTTCCAGCCGACGCCGCGCCGTGCCCAACCGATCCGATAACGTGCCCTGCATCTTCATGCGTCCACTTTCATCACTCTGATGCCCGTTCGCTCACCGGCTATCCGCCAACAGCTATACGCAAACCGCTAACCACCACTCCGCCAGATCGCCTTTCCGACGAAGAACGGGCCAAGCCGCTCCAGATACAGGCTCGTCTGCTGCGTCTTGCGCATCGTCTGCACGATCGCGCTGAGCGGATGAAGCTCCCTCCCCATCAGCCCGACCACGAAGTCATTGTCCCGCTGGTCCAGCCCGTGACACGCCAGTCGGATGTCGTGCGCGTAATCCGCCTCGCCGAATCCTCTGCCGATGATCCCATGTTCCATCAGAATCTCACGCTGCTCGCGTTCCAGCAGCGTCTGGAACCTTCCGCTGCGGCGAAGCGGGTACCACACCGCCCAGGGCCAGTCGCGGTTGAGCGCCGTCGCCCGCGGCCGGGAAAACAGCGTCTCCTCCAGGTCCGGCTCGTATCCCAGCGAGTACGTCCTGCCGAACATCGTGAACTCGCTGCGCAACGTCAGCGAACGGAACGGTTCACGGTTCAGTACCGGCCGCAGACGCGAAACGAAAAAGTCCGGCTCCTCATGCATCGTCAACAGCGCCACCCCGCGCGGATCGTTCACATCCGCGTAAAGCACCCCCGCGGCGCTCTTCTCCCCGCCCGCGAACAGCCCGTGCTCGCCAGCCGTCTGCTCCTGCAGCGCGGCGCCCAGTCGTTCCCCCTCACCCGCACCCCCGAACGCCAGAAGCTGCATGAACAGCCTCCGACTCGAGCGCTGCGGCTGACCCTCGCGCATCGCCCCGCGTTCGTCAATGTCCGGCTTCTCGATCGTCGGCCTCATGTTTCACCCATCTGGTTCACCGCGACACACGCCCGGAAACGCGCCCGCACCACAGGCTTCAAACCGGAGTGTACTTCGCCCCGCCGCGGGATTCAAAAACCCGCGCGGCTTTTGTTCCCCTCCCGCGTCAGGTATCGCACCAGCGCCGCCGCGGCCGCCGCCGCCGTCTCGATGCGCAACACATGCGGCCCAAGACGCCAAAGCCTGCACCCGGCAAGTTGCGCCTGCCGGACTTCCTCTTCCGTCCACCCACCTTCCGGACCGATCAGCACCAGCACCGATTCGGCCGCCTGCAATTCACGACCCGTTATCTCACCCTGCTCGTGCGGCGTCGCGAGAAGCTTCAGATCGTCTGTCCGGCGAAGCACCTGCTCCAGGTCCGTTGGCGGATCGACGGCCATCATCCACGCCCTCCCGCACTGCTTGCACGACTCCAGCACCGCCCTGCCTAGCTTCTCGATCTTACCCCCGCCCGGCTCGACCACCGACCGCGCGGTGCGCAGCGGAATCAGCCGGTCGCACCCGAGCTGGGTCAGATACCGCACCATCTCCTCCGCGTGCGCGCTCTTGGGCATCGCCGCACCCACCGTCAACTCCACGCCCCGTCGCGCCTCACGCCCCACGCGCTCCACATCGATCACCACGCGCCTGCCCCGGCCCTCGATCGCCGCGACCGTCCCCCACGC
>JBGTFI010000448.1:0-5722 GCA_041747335.1 Phycisphaeraceae bacterium
AAAGCCTCATGGTCGTCGCCGACCGCGAGTGCAGCCTCCTGATCTCCGGCTCGGGCGATGTCATCGAACCGACCGACGGCGTCCTGGGCATCGGCTCGGGCGGCGCCTTCGCCACCGCCGCGGCCCGGGCGCTGCTGCGGCACACCGATCAGGAACCCGCCGCGATCGTGGAGCACGGGTTGATGATCGCGGGGGAGATCTGCATCTACTCGAACACGAATGTGAAGGTGTTGAGGTTGTAAGGGCGAGAACCGGCCTATGATTATCGAGGCCCGACGCCATGCGGGCGCTGGAGGGACCAACATGTCACACTTTGTGCCTCAGCGTAAGCAGCGTGGTCTGATCGCCTTGATCCTACTTACCCTCGCATCAAGCACGCTCCCTGGGTACGCGGGCACCGGGCCGCGCCGCATCGGTCCGGCCGCATTCATCTGGGACGCCGACCACGGCATGCGCGACCTGACCGATCTGCTCCTGGATGAGTATGGAGTCGATCTGGGTGGCTCCATTCTGGTGACCGCCAACGGCGTTTCCGCCGATGGCACCGTGATCTGGGGTCAGAAATCGCCTGCCGGCGCGGATGGCGCAGGCTACTGGAAACTCACACTCGATGAAGGCGCTATCACCTATCAGCCGCTCACGCAGTTTCCTGTGTCCGTTTCCGGATCGATTCGTTTCAGTTTATCGGCGATGTCACGCGACGGGAATGTCTTCGGCGGCGCCATGCTCGATCAGAGTGACGGAAGGTGGCAGGCCTTCATATGGTCCGATCAGACAGGCGTCGTCCGACTGGGTCAACTGGCCGAGGGCGCCTTCACTCGAGTGACCGCGCTCTCATATGACGGCACGGTCGCGGTAGGTCGTGCCTTTGCACCGAGCAACCATGCATTCCGCTGGACACAGGAAACCGGCTTGATCGACCTAGGCGATCTCCCCGGTGGCACAGACTTCAGCGAAGCGACCGCCGTATCGGATGACGGTTCGATCATCATTGGCCACAGTTCCTCCGGCAACAGCGGCACTGACGATAACCGGGCCGAGGCATTTCGTTGGACCCAGGAGACCGGCATCCAGGGCCTGGGAGACCTGCCCGGTGGTCAGTTTAACAGCCGCGCAACCGCCATTTCCGGCGATGGCTCAATCATCGGAGGAACGGTCATGGGACAGACGTATCAAGGAGCCGCTCTGTTCACCGATGCAACCGGATGGGTTCCTTTCGAACCGCAGCCGCGCGAGAATCCGCCCGATGTGATCAAAGTGATTAATGCCTTTTCGACCGACGCAGGATTCGCCGTGGGATCCGGTGAGTTTCCTTCTACACGAGCGTATCTCTGGGAGGAATCGCAGGGTTTCGTATCTCTAGGCGCGCTTCCGGGTTACTCCCCGCGAAGCTCCGCTTTAGGCGTCTCCGACGACGGATCCATCGTCGTGGGATCCAGCAACGTGCCCGAACCTTCAACCCTCTCATTGGTTCCATTAGTCGCGTCGGCGTTGAGCCTTCGCCGAGGAATCAGGCCGTTCCATAGCCCGGCGGGCCCTCGGACGAACACACGACGGCCGAGGAATCAATAAGGCGGCCATGATAGGCTCCGCCGGACCATGCGTTCATCTTCACCCCTTCCGCTTCACCATCGTCTCCACCCACACCGGTACGTACGGCGGCGTGCAGCCCTTCGAGACCGGCCAATCCTTGTACAGCCCGATTCGCTCGCCGATGGCGATCGCCCGCTTGCGATGTTCGGCGTGCTTGATGCCGATCGCGCCCAGGGTGTTGTTCATCGTCCACTGCACTTCCGGACTGGCTTTGGGCATCTCCTTCTCGATGCGATCGAGGAGCGCCGCCGGGTCAAGGCCGTCAGCGTCCTTGTTCACGCGGCTGGCGGTCAGGTTCCATCCGGCACGGGCGGCCCAGCGATCCCTGGACTTCATCCACTTCTCCCGCAGCGACTCCTTCTCCGGATGCTTCGCGACAACATACGCGTTCATCCAATCCGCGACCTGCGCGCAGGTTGTGGAGCGCGTCATCATGTCGAGCTTATCCGCCGAGAGCGACCTGGGATCGATGATGAGCGTGGCCAGGAGCTGTGCCTCGACGTTGCCCGTATCCCAGAGCTTGAGCGCGAGTTCATGATCGACCTTGATCTTCCCGGCGATCGCGCGGAGGTCGCCCAGCTTCACACCGAACTGGTTGTCCGGTGCGCCGGCCCTGGTGTTGTGCTTGCGCCGCGCCTCGTCGCCGAGGGATTCAAGTTGTGCGAGCATTTCCTTGACGGTCACGACGGCGATGATACAGAGGAGCCGCGCGACAGTGCAAGACAATTGAACGATTGGCCAGGGCCAGGGCATATGACATCAGGGTGGCTGGGGCAGAGCGAGTCTTCGAGCGCCGCCCCAGCTCCCAAGCCACTGGGGCGGCGCAAAGCCTCGGCCCCCGCCACCCCATCCTGTATTCAGTCCGGATATAATCTCCTTCTCTCAGCAACGGAGGCTCCCATGCTCATTCGACTCATCCTCGTGACTTTCGCCCTCACCTTCGCCGCCGCCGCCCTCGCCGGGCCCGTGGATGACGCCGGCCGGCCGCTGATCCGCAAGCTCGGCACCATCGACTGCGACCTCGTCGAAACCACCCCGATCGTCTTCCGGGGGAAGGTCTACCGCTTCGAGTGGGTCCGCCGGGATTACGCCCAGCACCATCACCAGGGCGAATCGTGGGCGCAGGATGGCTACTTCCGCCTGGTGGACCACAAGACCGGCCAAACCACCAAGCCCTTCGCGCACGGGTTCGCCTTCGGCAGCGCGTTCGTCGATGGCGACACCGTCTACGTCACCGGCACGAGTACCGAGGACGGCTGGACCGGCCGGCGCGTGCGCATCTTCGCCTCCAAAGACCTCGAAAACTGGGAGGAGTGGGATGCCCTCGACCTCGAGGGCTTCGGCATCTGCAACACCTCGATCTGCAAGGCCGAGGACAAGTATGTCCTGATGTTCGAGATTCACAAGCCCGTGGACCAGGCCGGCGCGGCCTTCACCGCCCGCTTCGCCACCTCCAAAGACCTGCGCACGTGGGAGCTGACGCCCCCCGAGTGCGTCTACGCCAAGGACCGCTACACCGCCCCGCACTGCCTGCGCTACCTCGACGGCTGGTTCTACAACTTCTATCTCGAAGCCCACGAGGGCTACGAGATGCGCGTGGTGCGGTCGCGGGATCTGATCGAGTGGCACCCCAGCCCGCTCAACCCGGTCCTGAAGGCCTCGCCGGAGGATCGCCGTGTGTGGAACCCCAAACTGCTTCCCCATTTCGCCGAGCGCATCGCCACGGCCGTGAATCACAACAACTCGGACATCGATTTCTGCGAGCTTGGCGGCAAGCTGATCATCAACTACTCATGGGGCAACCAGCTCGGCGTCGAGCACCTGGCCGAGGCCGAGTACGACGGCACGGAGGAAGAGTTCCTCCGCGGCTGGTTCCCGGAGGAGAGGTAACGCACGCACGAGCCGCGCGCATCAGCAAGCGGTTTCCTATCGTCCGCACCAGCGGCCCCTACTCCCGGTACCCCATCGCCACGAGAATGCACGGCCCACCGGTGATCACGTTCAGACCAAGCTCCTTCGCCCGCGCCACGGCGCGCTCGCTCTCAGCGCCCGGCTGCATCCAGATGTGGCGGATCCCAGCCACGGCGATCTCCTCCACCAGCTTCTCCGTCACCTCCGGGGGAGTGATGATCGACACGCCGTGGATGTCCGGCACGACCTTCACCAGCGTCGCGATGTCCGCGTAGGCGGGCAGGCCCTCGACCTCCCCGGCATTCGGGTTGATCGGGTGAACCTCCCGGCCGTTCTGCAGGTACACCCGCAGCACCTTGTTGCCGTACTTGGCGCGATCCCGCGAAGCGCCCGCGACGGCGAAGCGTGTGCCGGCCAGAAAGGCGTCGATGTTTTCGCGGTCTGCGGGCATGAGTCGCTCACTCCCCCTTCATCTCCCGGAAGATGTGGTCCGGGAACTTCGCCTCGCCCGAGCCTGACTTCTCGCGCAGGTTGTTGCCATCGCCGAGCTTGTCGTTGAGGGGAATCTGCATCCCGCCGGTGGCTTTGAGTTTCTCGTAAAGCCACGTGCGCAGCTCATTTCGCGTTCGCTGGTGGGCCGGATCGCGGATCAGGTTGCGCGTTTCGCGCGGGTCTTCCTGAAGGTCGTACAGCTCATCCGTGTCCCAGATGCCGTGGTAGAGGATCAGCTTGTATCGATCGGTCCGCAGCGCGAACATCGTCGGCGTCTGGGGGAAGTTCCACTCCCAGTAATACTCATACAGCACGCTGTCCCGCCACGGCTCGGCCGGTGCATGGCCCGTCGCCAACCCCAGAAAGCTGCGGCCGTCCATGTATTCCGGGGCGCGCAGGCCGCACGCTTCCAGAATCGTCGCGGCGATGTCGAGGTTCGCCACCAGCCCCTCCACCGTCTTCCCCGCTTCGACGAACCCCGGGCAGTACGCCAGCAGCGGCACGCGCATGGATTCCTCGTAGGCGTTGCGCTTATCGATCAGCCCGTGCTCGCCCCAGAGAAAGCCGTTGTCGCCCATGTAGATCACCAGCGTGTCGCGCTCGATGCCTTCCTCGCGCAGGCGGGCCATCACGCGCCCCAGACTCTCATCCACGCCCGTCACCGCCTCGCAGTAGCGCTTGTAGATCCACTCGAGGTCGCCCTTCTGCTGCCCGTGGTAGGGAAAGTCCACCCCGTGCCAGCTGTTGCGCTGGTTGTAGACCCACATGGGCTTGCCTTCATAGTTCTCCTTCGTGTTCGCCATCGTCGCGGGGAACTCGACCGTCTCGTTCTCGTACTTCCCCATCAGACGCGGCGGCGGGCTGAAGTTGTCGTGCACCGCCTTGTGCGAAAGGTAGAGAAAAAACGGCCGATCCTTGTCGCGCGTCGTCAGCCAGTCCAGGGCGTAATCGGTCATCTCGTCGGTGATGTAGCCGGTCTGCGGGACGCGCCGGCCGTTGACGTTCAGCCCGTTTTGCCCCGGGAAATACTCGCCCTGACCCTTGAAGCTCACCCAATGGTCAAAGCCCGGGCGCGGGTCGTCACTGTGCCCGCCGAAGTGCCACTTGCCGACGAAGGCCGTCTGATACCCCGCCTGCTGAAGGTACTGCGGGAAGTAGATGAGGTCTTCCGAGGCCGGGCGGTTGTTGTCCACGATCCCGTGGTTGTGCATGTACAGCCCGGTGAGGATCGTCGCCCGGCTGGGCGAGCACAGCGAGGTGGTCACGAACGCGTTCTTGAAGTGCGCCCCCTCGCGGGCCATCTTGTCCATCACCGGCGTCTTCACGAACGGATGCCCCATGAAGCCCATCGCATCGTAGCGGTGGTCATCGGTCAGCACGAAGACGACGTTCATCCGCCCGCCGCCCTCGATGCGCTCGAGCACGGGCAGCGCATCTGCCGCCCATGCGGCGCTGGACGGTAAAAGCAGCCCCAGGAATCCGGCGAGGAGGACGACTGACCGGTTCATGACCATTCCTTTCTTCTCTGTTCGCCGATGACAGGGATCCACGTGCGCCACAGACTACCAGCCCACGCCCGGAGTGTGAACACCATCTTGCCCCGCCCGAGCCGTCACGCAACCCCACTTGCTGACCACGAACCGGCTGTTCGCCATCCGCCAACCAGTCAATTGACATCATCCGCCCGCGATCGTAGCGTGACGCGATGCGCAAGCGATTCTCAGCC
>JBGTFI010000449.1:0-5542 GCA_041747335.1 Phycisphaeraceae bacterium
GGCGAGCGCATCACCATCACCCGCCACGGCAAACCCGTCGCCCGGCTGGTGCCCATCGAGGAGGACGACCGCGCGAGCGCCGCCGCGGCCGTCAAGCGCATCAAGGCCGCCCGCAAGGGCAATCGCCTGGCGGGATTGTCCGTCGCCGAGCTGATCCAGGAAGGCAGGCGGTTTTGAAGTTCGTCCTCGATGCCTCCATCACGCTCGCGTGGTGCTTCGAGGACGAGCGGGATCGCTACGCGGAATCGGTCCTGAACGCCGTCGCCCGCAAGCATGTCAACATCCTTGTGCCCGTTCTCTGGCCGATCGAAGTCGCCAACGCCCTTCTGACCGCCCAGCGCCGCAAGCGCCTGACCGCCTCGGCCGCGATGCGCTTCATAGCGGGCCTTCGCGAACTGCCGATCCGCATCGCGCCACATCCGGGATTCGACGCGCTGCCCCAGGCACTTGAGCTGGCGCGGGAGTACGACCTCACCGCCTACGATGCGCTCTATCTCGCTCTTGCACTGGCCGAAGAGTGCCCGCTGGCGACGCGGGACAGCGCCCTTCGCGCAGCGTGCGTGAAGGGCAAGGTCGCGCTGTTCAAGCCGTGATCCATCGGGCCTGCCCGGCCGTATGTTCCGGACCTCATCCCCGCTACAATGCCCCGCCCCCCCCCGGAAGAGCCCCATGATCGGCATCATCGACTACGGCATGGGCAACCTCCGAAGCGTCCAGAAAGCGTTCGAGCACATCGGCGCACAGGCTGACATTCTGCCCCGGCCGGAGGGGCTGGATGACCTGTCGCACCTGGTCCTCCCCGGCGTCGGAGCGTTCGGGGACGGCATGGCCCACCTGCACGAACGCGGGTGGATCGACCCCATTCGCGCCTTCGTCGCCTCCGGTCGGCCGACGCTGGGCATCTGCCTGGGGATGCAGCTTCTCTTCGACGCTTCGGAAGAGGACGCCCCCGCGCCCGATCAGCCGGTTCAAGGCCTGGGGCTGCTGGCCGGCCGAATCGTCCGCTTCCGCGGCGACGCCTTCGGCCCCGGCCGGTGCAAAGTCCCCCACATGGGCTGGAACACGCTCACCTGGCAGCGCGAGGATCCCCTCCTCGCAGGCCTCGAACAGGACGCCGCCGTCTACTTCGTGCACAGCTACTTCGCCAAGCCCGCCGAGACGGGCGACGACAGCCCCGCCTCCGCCTGGTGTGAATACCCGGACGGTCAGCCCTTTTGCGCGACCCTCTGGCGCGACAACCTCTGGGCCACCCAGTTCCACCCCGAAAAATCCCAGGCCGTCGGGCTGCGCATGCTCCGCAACTTCGCGAACATCCGCTGCCGCGCCGCCTCCCACGCATGACTTCACACCCCATGAGTGAATCCCTCTCGGCCGTCGATCCCATCCACCTGCCCCCCGGCGCGGATCAGCCGATGGAGGTCTTTCCCCTCCTGTCCGATCCCGCCGGCTACCGCTGCAACACCTGGGATCTGCTCGAAAATCCCGACAAGTTCACCTACTGGATCGATCTTTTCCGCCGCCACATCCGCTCGATGCGCCCTTACGCCCTCGCGGAGGCGGTCGATCGACGCGCGGACGCCGACGACGCCGCGCAGCGCTTCGCTCGCGTCATCGCCGACTTCGACGCCTACCTCGACGCCCTGGCCGAGCAACCCGACCGCTTCGGCCCAGTGGGCATCATGGAAATCTGCGTGGCGCGCGAGAACTTCCTCCGACGCCACCACTTCGCCGATCCCTACCGCCTGGCCAAGCGCGAACAGAATGACACCGCCCTGCCGCTGCTCGGACCCCTGCTGAGGGAGCTTGATGCGCTCGCACCCGAGGCTCTCGCCGAGCGCATCCTCCGGGGTGTCTTCGCCGGAAACATCTTCGACCTGGGCGCCACGAAGACCAACGACATGTTCGCCGCCGGCGGCGTGGACTTCCACGCGACGCTCGGAAAACTGCGACCCCGCCCCTGGCGGATCGACGACGTCGACGCCTGGCTCGAGCGCGTGCTGAGCGGGTCGGCGCACCGTCGCGCCATCGTCTTCGTCGACAACGCCGGGTGCGACATCGTCCTGGGCATGATCCCCTTCGTCCGCTGGCTGCTCATGCGCGGCACGGCCGTCGTCGTCACCGCCAACACCTGGCCGTCGCTCAACGACGTGACGATCGACGAACTTGGGGAACTCATGGATCGCGTGGCCGCCATCGATCAACCGATCCATGAGGCCATGCGGACAAACCGACTGACCCTCATCGCCAGCGGCAACGGCGCGCCGCTGATCGACCTTTCACGCGTCTCCCCGGAACTCGCCCGCGCAGCGCGAAACGCGGAGGTCGACCTGGTCGTTCTCGAAGGCATGGGCCGGGCCGTCGAGACCAACCTCCGCGCGGGATTCACCACGGATTCTCTCAAGCTCGCCATGATCAAGGATGAAGGCGTCGCCGAAGCCCTCGGCGGCGAGCTGTTCGACCTGGTCATGCGCTATGAAACGGGCGCCCAAAGCGAGCCGCGACCGTAAGGGAGCGGAAAACCTCAGGAATACCCGAATCCCTACGCCGCCTCGTGGTCGAACTGGCTCACCGTGATGCGGCTTCCCGTGGGCAGCTTGACCGTGATCTCCAGCTGACCGCCCAGGGCCTCGACGATCCGCCGCAGCGTGCTGATCTGCATGTCCGTCGCGTGCTCGGCTTTGGACACACTGGCCTGTGAGACCTCGAGCGCTTCGGCCAGCTCCGTCTGCGTCAGCCCCGCGAGCTGCCGGATCTCCGCAAGCAACATCTCCTGAAGCATCGTTTCCGTGCGCCGACGCACGCGCTCTTTCCGCGCGGGGGTCATCCGCTCCCGCCGCTCATTCCACTTGCTGTGGCCTGTCATTCGATCAGCCCTTCCTTTCGCAGTTCGTCAAGGTAGACCCCATACAGCCGCTCGGCGATCGGTAGCATCCGGTCGTAGAACCGATCATCGCCCGTCTTGCATCCACCGATCAGCAGAATCGCCGCCCGGCGGGGGTCAAAAGCGAAGAACGTGCGGTACGGCTCACCCTTGTGCTGCGTTCGAAGTTCCTTCATGTGGCCGTATCTTGAACCCGACACCGTGTCCGCGTGCGGGCGAGCCAGCGCCGGGCCCGCGACTTCCAACAAGGCGATCGAAGCCGCGATCGATTCCTGCGCATCGTCGTCCAGCGAGTCGAACCAGTCCCCCCACTCATCCGTGTACTCCACATCCCACATACCGCCTCACTTAGCACGTCTATGTCTCAGACGACTATATCCACCCGGTTATATAAGTCAAGGGCTATAATTCCCCCTGCCCGACCGCCCGGGAACCCGCCCATCCCCCCCTCTTGACCACAAGTCAACCTCCACCGCGCCACCGCCCGTTACAATGCCCCCTTCATCGCACGTCGCCCCCGGCCGACCGCGACGACGTGACCCGCCTGGACCCCCGATCAACGGAGTTCGCGCCATGCGCCGCTTCCATCTCGGACTGCTTTCTACTTTGATCCTCGCCCTCGCGCTGCGCCTGACCGGGTGCGGCCAGGCCACGCACCCCGTCCGGCTGGATCGCTCCGAAGCCGACGACGCCCCGCGCCTCTACGAGGGCTTCGGCAACTACCACCGCCCCACCAGCACCCGCTCCGCCGAGGCCCAGCGCTGGTTCGACCAGGGCGTGCAGCTCCTCTACGGGTTCAACCACGATGAGGCCATCCGCTCCTTCCAGCAGGCCGCCCGGATCGACGACACTTTCGCCCTGGCGTGGTGGGGTGTGGCGTACGCCCGCGGGCTGCACATCAACAACCCGGTGATGACCGAAATCCAGTCCCGCCGCGCCTATGACGCCGCTCAGGAAGCCCTCAAACGCGTCGAGCACGCCTCCCCGGTCGAACGCGCGCTCATCGAAGCGGTGTCAAAGCGCTACGCCATGCCGATCCCCGAAGACCGCAAACCCCTCGATGAAGCCTACGCCCAGGCCATGCAGTCCGCCTGGCGCGCCTTCCCCCACGATCCCGATGTCGGCGCCCTCTTCGCCGAATCGCTCATGAACCTTCAGCCCTGGGATCTGTGGACCAAAGACGGCCGGCCCAAGGGCCGGACCCTCGAAATCGTCGACACCCTCGAACGTGTTCTGTCCATGCGCCCCGACCACCCCGGCGCGAACCACTTCTACATCCACACCGTGGAAGCATCGAACGACCCCGGCAGGGCGCTGGCCTCCGCCGATCGTCTGGGATCGCTCGTGCCCGGCTCAGGCCACCTCGTCCACATGCCCGCGCACATCTACGCCCGCGTCGGCCGCTGGGCCCTGGCCTCGGATGCCAACGAAGCGGCCATCAAGGCCGACCGCGCCTACTTCGCCCTCGCGCCCGAACCGGAGTTCTATTCCCTCTACTACGTCCACAACATCCACTTCCTCGCATGGTCCGCCATGATGGAAGGCCGCTTCGAGATCGCCCTCCGCGCCGCCCGCGAGCTAGAGCGCGACATCCCCCAGCCCTTCCTCCGCGAATGGACCCACATCGCCGACGGCTTCCTCCCCGTGACCTACCACGTCATGATCCGCTTCGGCAAGTGGGACATGATCCTGGCGGAGAAGAGGCCCGAGGACTTCCGTCACGTCAGCATCGCCTCCTGGCATTATGCGCGGGGCGTGGCCCTCTCGGCCCAGGGACGCACCAGCGATGCGAAGCAGGAGCTTGATGCCTTCGAGCGCGAGGCGGCGCGGATTCCGGAGAACTGGGTCGTGGGCAACAACGCGGCCGCGGACGTGATGAACGTCGCCCGCCACATGCTACGCGGCGAACTGGCCTACCGCGAAGGCCGGCCCGATGAAGCCTTCACCCTCCTGCGCCAGGGCGCGGCCCTCGAAGATGTCCTGGCCTACGACGAACCCCCCGGCTGGATGCAGCCGGTGCGCCACGCCCTGGGCGCGCTGCTTCTGGCCGAGGGAAGGCCCGCCGAAGCCGAGCAGGTCTACCAGGAGGATCTTGAGCGCTATCCCAACAACGGCTGGGCACTCCTGGGCCTGCGGCAGGCGCTCGAAGCCCGGGGCAAGACCGCCCAGGCCACGATGCTCGCCACCCAGCAGGCCCTGGCCTGGGCCAGGGCGGACGTCAAGCCGATCGCTTCGTGCTACTGCCACCCCGAGGCGCGGTAACCGGTGCGACCGTGAATCAGGCTGTGTGCCATGGGCAAGGCTCTGCTTGCCCGTGAAGAACGGTGTGGGATCATCGGCTGTTCATACCCACGCCGTACGTGTGTACGCCACCCGACCCACCGCTCACTTACGTGCTCGGCTCGTCTCGCGTCGTCTCCTCCTCGATCTTCTCCAGCAGCGCCGCCCGCAAATCCCGCGTCATCGGGCCTGCCTTACCGTCGCCGATCGCCTTCTTCTCCACGCTCGACACCGGCAGCACCTGCCAGCTCGAATTGGTCAGAAACACCTCATCGGCCTCGAGCAGGTCGTTGATCGTCAGCATCCGCCGCTCGACCTCGATCGAGCGCGCCTCGGCCAGCTCGATCACCGCCGCCCGCGTGATCCCCGGCAGCACCGGCG
>JBGTFI010000450.1:0-5711 GCA_041747335.1 Phycisphaeraceae bacterium
CGATCGCCCTGGCCCTGGGCGCGCGCGGGTGGGGCGTGGTGGTGAACTACCTCGCCAGTGAAGAGGCCGCCCACGCTGCGGTTCGGGAGATCGTCGAGTCCGGCGGGCGGGCGATCGCCGTTCAGGCGGATGTCCGAAACCTCGATGACCACCCCCGCCTGCTCGACGCCGCCGTCGCCGCTTTCGGGCCGGTGGGGATGCTGGTCAACAACGCGGCCGTGCCCTGCCGGGCGCGGGTGGACCTTCTGGATACCGATCTCGAAGACTTCGACCGGGTGATGGAAACCAACCTCCGCGGGCCGTTCTTCCTCTCGCGCCTGGTCGCCCGGCACATGGTCGAGCAGCCGCGCCCCCCGGAAAACGCCCCGCAGCGCATGACGCGCATGATCATCAACATCGGATCCATCAGCGCCTACGCCGCCACGCACCAGCGCGCCCAGTACTGCCTGGCCAAGGCGGGGCTGGCGATGATGACCAGCCTCTTCGCCGCGCGCCTCGCGCGAGACGGCATCCTGGTCTACGAAGTCCGCCCCGGGGTGATCGACACGGACATGGTGGCCGGGTCCAAAGCCCGCTACGAAAAGCGCATCCACGAAGAAGACCTCCTGCCCATCGCCCGATTCGGCGAACCCGAAGACGTCGCCCGCGCCGTCGCCATGCTCGCCGATGGCGCCCTGGCTTATTCCACCGGCGCGGTGATCGATGTGGATGGGGGGTATCACCTGCGGCGGCTGTAACCCCCGTTCACTCCCCTTTCCGTATACTCTCCCCCCATGCCACGGAAGAAAGCCACCCGCTCGTCGCGCGCCGTTCCCGTTCACCTGGCCCGTCGTGTGGATGAATTGCGTCAGCGGGTCCGCCAGGCCGGGGCGTCGGCTCTGCTGGTGACCAACCCGGTGGATATCCGCTACCTGACGGGGTTTGTGGGGGATGACAGTTGGGCGCTGATTCCAGCGAAGGCGGGCCGCGCGACGATTCTCAGCGATGCGCGGTTTGAGGAGCAGATTCAGCGTGAGGCGCCGCACGCGCGGGCGGTGATGCGCGGCAACCAGCGCCTGCACGAGGTGCTGCCGCAGGTTCTTCCGGGCCGCGCGGGGAAGCTGGCGCTTCAGCCGGACCACGTCTCCATCCGTCAGCGGGGGAACCTGGCCAGGTCTCTGGGCGCGCGGCGGCTGATGGAGCTTGACGACCGGCTGCTCGAACAGCGTTCGATCAAGGATGAGGGCGAGGTGGCCTGCATCCGCAGGGCGCTTGCGATCCAGCAGAAGGCGTATGAGAAGACGCTTGAGTACGTTCAGCCGGGCATGACCGAGCGGCAGGTGGCGGCGTACCTTGAGTTCCAGATGCGGGACATGGGAGCCGATGGGCCGAGTTTTCCCTCGATCGTCGCGGCCGGGGCGAACGCCTCGCTCCCTCACGCGATTCCGGGGGAGGCGCGCGTGAAAAAAAACCAGATCATCCTGATCGATTGGGGGGCCAGGTGGGGTGGGTACTGCTCGGACATGACGCGGGTGGTGGCGGTGGGGAAGATGCCGGCCAAGATCCGGGAAATCTACGAGGTGGTGCTGGAGGCCCAGCTCGCGGGGATCGCGGCGATCGGCCCGGGGGTGCCGTGTCGAACGGTGGACTCCGCCGCGAGGGAGGTCATCCGCAAGGCCGGTTACGGCAAAGAGTTCGGGCACGGGCTGGGCCACGGCCTGGGCTTGAACATCCACGAACACCCCCGGCTGAACCAGATCGCAAACGAGGTGCTCGCCCCCGGCCAGGTGGTGACGGTGGAGCCGGGAATCTACCTGCCGGGCGTCGGCGGGGTGCGGATCGAGGACGATGTGCTGGTGACCGATCGAGGGGCGAAGGTGCTGAGCCATTTGCCCAAAGGCCTCGATTCGGCCATGATCTGACGCATTCAGAGGCCGCCTGGCGGGTAGGACGCACGGGCGCGGGAGGCGGCGGCAAAAAATCATTCCCCCTGGGCAGCGGATCGCCCTCATGATTGATATCAAGAAGCTGCGCGAGCTCGTCAAGCTCATGGTCGACAACGAGCTGACGGAGCTGGACATCGAGTCCGAAAACGAGCGGGTCGCCCTGAAACGACGCGGGCATGAGATGCCCGTGCCGGTCTACGCCCCGGCGCCCGCGGCTGCGGCCCCGGCCCCGGCGACACCCGCTTCATCGCCCCCGGCCGCGGGGGCGAAGGAGGAATCCGACGGTCTGCTGACGATCGCCAGCCCCATGGTGGGGACGTTCTACAGCTCCGCCAGCCCGGACTCGCCACCGTTCACGCAGGTGGGCGACCGCATCACCGCGGATTCCGTGGTCTGCCTGATCGAGGCCATGAAGGTCTTCAACGAGATCAAAGCCGAATGCAGCGGCGTGGTCGCCCGCATCATGGTCGAATCCGGCCAACCGGTCGAGTTCGGCCAACCGATGTTCAAGATCAAACCGGCGTAGGGCATTGTCCGTGTGTCGCGTGTCGGCGTGTCGCGTGTCTTCAGTTCGTCATTCGGATTTCGTCATTCGTCATTCGCTTCCCGTGCGCCCGCCTGACCCTGAGCTTATAACCCCCCCTTATGTTTTCCCGCATTCTCATTGCGAACCGTGGTGAGATCGCCGTCCGCATCATTCGCGCGGCGCGCGAGATGGATATTGAAACCGTCGCGGTCTACTCCACCGCCGACCGCGACGCCGCCCACGTGCGCCTGGCGGACCAGTCGATCTGCATCGGCCTGCCCCCGGCCTCGGACAGCTACCTCAACATCCCGCGGATCATCAGCGCCGCGGAGGTGGCGAACGTCGACGCGATCCATCCCGGATACGGGTTTCTCGCGGAGAACGCCCACTTCGCCGAGGTCTGCCGCTCGTGCAACATCGAGTTCATCGGCCCGAGCGTCGAGTCCATGCGCCTGCTGGGCGACAAGGTCGCGTGCAAGCAGCTTGCCCTCAAGCACAAGGTTCCGACCTCACCGGGATCGAAGGACAAGGTTGAGACCGAGGACGAGGCGTTGCGGATCGCCCGGCAGATCGGGTATCCGGTGATCGTCAAGGCCTCGGCGGGGGGCGGCGGGCGGGGGATGCGCGTGGCCCACAACGACATGTCGCTGCGCGGCGGGTTCAAGTCCGCCGCGGCCGAGGCGGGCGCCGCCTTCGGGGACCCCAGCGTCTACATCGAGAAGTTCATCGAGCACGCACGCCACGTCGAAGTGCAGATCATCGGCGATCAGCACGGCAATATCTGCCACCTCTTCGAACGCGACTGCACCATGCAGCGCCGCCACCAGAAGCTCATCGAGGAAGCGCCCTGCCCGGTCCTGACCGCCGCGCAGCGCGAAGAACTGTGCAAGGGCGCGGTGAGGCTGTGCAAAGCCGCCAACTATTACTCGGCGGGGACGGTCGAGTTCCTCATGGACGCCACCACGCGCGAGTTCTACCTCATGGAGGTCAACACCCGCGTGCAGGTCGAACACCCGGTCACGGAGATGATCACCGGCATCGACATCGTCAAGACGCAGATCCAGGTCGCCGCCGGGGAAAAGCTCCCCTTCGCGCAAAAGGACATCAAGATCCGCGGCCACGCCATCGAGACGCGCATCAACGCCGAAGACCCCGACCGCAACTTCGCGCCCTGCCCCGGAAGACTCGATCGCTTCGATCCGCCCGGCGGGCCGGGCGTCCGCGTGGACACGCACTGCCGCGCCGGATACGTCGTCCCGCCGAACTACGATTCGATGATCGCCAAGCTCATCGTCCACCAGCCCACCCGCGCCCAGGCGATCGCCACCGTCCGCCGGGCGCTGGGCGAGTTCGACATCGCGCCCATCGCCACCACCATCGCCCTCCACGACCGCCTGATGCGCAACGGCAGCTTCCTCAGCAGCGACGTCGATATCCACTTCGTGGAACGAATGCTGGAGAAGAAGTGAGGGAAGGGGATTGCAGAGTGCAGAGTGCCGAGTGCCGAGTGCCGAGTGAACCAAAGCTCACCGCCTTGACTTCCCCAACTTGCAACCTGCAACTTGTCAACTTGCAACTTCTTCAACCTTGGACCTTGGACCTTGGACCTTGGACTTTGGACTTCCCCACACCCTATACCCCACCCATGCGCCGCGAGCTTGAACCCCAGGTGATGGACGGCCCCGAAGAGGCGGCCGAGTACGACGCGATGGACCATCGCGCGGTCAACGAGGCCTTCGTCGCCCGACTGGTCGAGCTTGGGGCCCGCGGCCGAATGCTCGACCTCGGCGCCGGACCGGGGCAGATCACCCTGCTGGCGTGCGAGCGCATCCCCGGGAGCAGCGTCTTCGGGGTGGACCTCTCCGAATCGATGCTCGCCATCGCCCGCGCCCGTCATGCACGGTCGAACCTGGGCCATCGCGTCCAGTTCGAGCTGATGGACGCCACCGACCTGAGCTTCGAGGACCACTCGTTCGACACCGTCTTCAGCAACACCATCCTCCACCACCTCCCCGAGCCTCGGAAGCTGCTTATCGAAGCATGGCGCGTCCTTCGGCCAGGCGGGGCGCTGCTCATCCGCGACCTGTTCCGTCCCCCGGACGAACGCACCCTTGACGAACTGGTCCGACGCCACGCCGCCGACGCCACGCCGCGCCAGCGCGAGCTGTTTCGAGCCAGTCTCAAGGCCGCGCTGACACCCAGGGAGCTTGAGGAACTGGTCGCTGGAATCCCCCTGCCCGGCGCGGCCGTGGTCATCGACACCGACCGTCACGTCTCGATCCAGAAGACCGCGATGTGAACGGCCAGTGGGGCGGGCGTCCCGCCCCCCCGCCCCCCTGCAATACCATCCCCCTTCCCGGCGTTGAACCTGTGAGCGTGATATGCGAACCCCGCCGTCCGAACAGCCTTGGGAGGGGATGCTCGGGCGGGCCGCTGCCGGTGACGCCGAGGCCTGGCGCTCCCTCGTCCACGCCTACTCCCCGCGCGTCTACGGGCTGATGCTCCGACAGTGCGGCGATGGCGAACTGGCCGAAGAACTCACCCAGGCCACCTTCGTACGGCTCGTCCGCTCCATCGGCAGGTACCAGGAACTAGGCCGATTCGAGGCCTGGCTCTTCCGAATCGCCATGAACCTCCTCCGCGATGAAATGCGCCGCCGAAAACGACACCCCGCAAACCTCTCCGCCGGCGCCGACCGCGACGAACCGACCGCCGACCTCACCGCCCTGACCGACCGACGTTCCGACCCTGTCAGGGACGACCCCCTCGAACGAATCACCCGCGCCGAACAGATCGACCTCATGAATCACGCCGTCAGCAACCTCAGCCCCCCCGAACAACTGCTTCTCCAGATGCGCCACACCGCCGGGATGAGCTTCCCACAGATCGCCGAGGCCCTGAGCCAACCCCTCGGAACCGTCCTCGCCCGCGGACACCGCGCGCTGGCCAAGCTCCGAACCATGATGAACGCGCACGAGCGAACCTCCACCCGCAAGACCGGAAGCGCATGATGAATCCAAACCACGAACAATCGGCGCATCCCTGCGATTCCCCCGGCCTGCCCACCGTACCGAGCGATCCGGCCCTCGAACGCCTGCTCGATGAAGCCCTCCGACCGCCCGCGCCCCCCGAAGACCTTGCCGACCGTATCGTCCTCCTCACCCAGAGCCGTCTGCGCCCCGGCCTGGCGTGGCGCGCGATGCGGCTGGGCATCGTCGCTTCGGTCTCTGCCGCAGCCGTCGTCGCCGCGGCCCTGACGG
>JBGTFI010000451.1:0-3620 GCA_041747335.1 Phycisphaeraceae bacterium
ACCGCACCGGGCACGAGACCGCGCGCGCCGGTTACCTGGTCGATCCCAGGCGGTACGAGACGCACCGGCAGCTCGTGACACCCGACGAAACGCGCGAGCCGGTGCTCAGCCCCAAACACGACTACTTCACGATCTGGGGATACTTCCGGGGGATCGACCCGCTCGAGGATTATCAAGAGACGCGGCACTGGGGGCTGATCGACCTCGCCCAGGCGCGCGAGGAGCACGTGATCGGTCCGCGCGAGCACCGCGAGCTGGCCGAGCGCATCCGCTCCCGGCTGAGGGAAGCGGGGTTTGACGCCTCGTCGATGGAGGACGCGGAGTTCCTGCTGCGCTTCGACGCCCGCGGGACGCTCAAGCGCGACGCGGCCGGGGAACTGGAGGCGACCTTCAGCATGGATGCGCTCACCGCGCACGAGTGCGGGTTGCTCGATGAGCTGACGTATCGAACGCTGATCGAGTGCGTGTGCACGCGCCTGGAGGATTTCGGTTGCGAGGCGCTCAATCTCGGTGGAAGCCACCTGCTCCTGGCTGTGCATCCCGACGGACAGTTCGTGAAGGACGAGGAAGGTCAACCGGCCGCGACGCTGGGGAACTTCGAGTTGATCCGGGTCAACTGGGAGGAGTGGGGGATCACAGACAACTGAAACCGGTGGGGCGGGCGTCTTGCCCGCCGCCGGGATGGATGATTCCGGTCGTCCCGCCCGCCTTCGCGGGCTATCATTCTCCAAACGGGCCACGTTGGTCTGACTTTCGATTCACGGCGGGAGATACGAGATGTCGCCAGTACGTTCTTTCCGGGCTGTCGCGGCCATCGCCGTGACGGCGCTTGGTTCCGCCGCGGGCGCTGAGCCGTTCACGCTGGGCGGCGACCCGCGCGTCGATCCCGACCGCTTCCGCGTGACGACCTTCGCCACCGGGCTGAACTTCCCCTACGCCATGGCTGAATTGCCCGATGGATCACTGCTGGTGGGAACCGGGAGCGCGGGATCGTACTTCAACACCACCGGGCAACTGATCCGCCTGGCCGATCACGACCGCGACGGTGTGGCGGACGCCCAGCAGACGCTCTACAGCGGATTCTCCGGCGGAGTCACCGAGGTCAGCATCCTCGGCGACCTGGTCATCACCACCTCCAGCCAGGCAGGCGGCGGCGCCGAGCGTATCTCGTTCCTGCGCATGGGCGATTCATTGGACGATCCGCTGACGTTCCTCGATGCGATGAGCTTCACCATCCCCCGGCCGTGGCTGCACACCACCTTCGCGCACGCGGTTCGGCCGGCGCCGGATGAATCGGGCGATTACGAGCTTTATTTCAACCTCGGATCGCGCACCAACGCCACCCTCACCACCGACACCGCCACCACCACGGGACTGCTCAGTGCGACACTGAACGGTGATTCGATCTACCGCGTCACCCTCCGCGATGACGGTGAGGACGTGACGCTCTCCAACCCCGTGCAGATCGCCACCGGGCTGCGCAACGCCGCGGGCATCGAGTTTCATCCCGAGACCGGCGACCTCTACTTCGAGGACAACGGCATCGACGGGCTGGTCAACCCCAACGAACCTCACAGCGCCGATGAACTGAACGTGATTCCCGCGGCCCAGCTCGGCGCAACGGTTCTGGACTTCGGCTTTCCCGATTCGTACATCGAGTACCGCACGGGAAACGTGATCGGCGGACAAGGGATTCAACCGCTGGTGGCCATTCAGCCGATTCCCGACCCGATCACCGGCGATGAGGCCGAAGGCCCCGCCCAGATCGCCTTCGCCCCGCCGCACTTCCCGGCCGGGATGAATAGCGGCGTCTTCATCGGCATGCACGGAAAGTTCAGTCAGGGCGGGCTTGCCAACGAGGAGAACGCCCTGGTCTTCATCGATCTCGACACCCTCGAATACTTCCACTTCATCGGCGTCGATGAACCGGCCGTCGGCCACCTCGACGGCCTGCTCGCCACCAGCGATTCCCTCTTCCTGGCCGATCTCTCCCCCCCCGGCCCGCTTACCGGCACGAACACGGGCATCATCTATCAGATTCGCGCCATCCCCCTGACCGGCGATATGAACGGCGACGGTGTGCTTGATGCCTTCGATGTCGCGCCGTTCGAGCTGGCGCTGGCGGACTTGGCCGCGTATCAGGCGGCTTATCCGGGCCTGGATCCCCTCGAACGCGGCGACATCACCGGCGATGGCGCGCTCGATGCGTTCGATGTCGCGCCGTTCGAGGCTCTTCTGGCCGGAGTTCCCACCCCCGAACCCGGTGCGGCGATGCTGCTGGGAATCGGGGCGATGATGCTCATGGGGAAGCGGCGGAGACAGGGCCCGGGCGCGATGCCGGGTGCCATGCCGACCCCGGCGAGATTCGCCCGTGGCGAACCCTCGCGCAGCGTGGGCATGTGACGCTGTAGCCCGTAAGGTGTCTCAAATCACGGGCAAGCAGAGCCTTGCCCATGGCGCCCGACGCCGATCCAACTGCTCCCACCCTGCGCCATCCCCCACGATATAGTGCGCCCATGCGCCTCGTCCTTATCGGCGATATCCATTACTACCGCCTGTTCACCGCGCCGTGGAACCTGATCGGCAAGCGCGTGCTGGGCAAGACGAACCTGTGGCTGCGCCGGAGAAAGGTGTTTCTCCCGGCCGCCCTTCCGGCGGTGGTCGAGCGGGTGCTCAGCCTCGCGCCCGACAGGGTGGTCTTCTCCGGAGACCTCACCACCACGGCGCTGCGGCCGGAGTTCGAGGACGTGCGCCGCGTCCTCCGCCCGCTGCTCGATCGCTTCCCCACCCTCATCATCCCGGGCAACCACGACCGCTACACCTTCGCGTCCAAGCGCAAACGCCGGATCGAGGAGTACTTCCCCGACCAGTCGCCGCCGGAATACCCGCACCTCGCTCCGCTCACCGGCGCATGGCGACTCATGGCCATCGACGCCTCCGTGCCGCAGTGGCTCAGCTCGCGCGGCCGGTGCGGCGCGGCGCAGCTTGATCGCGCGCGGTGGATCATCGATGAGCGCGAGGATGCAAGAAACATCCTGCTGCTTTGCCACTATCCGGCGCAGTATCCCCCCGCGATCCGCGGCCGCGATGGACACCGCCTCGACGATGCCGCCGAACTTCTGGAAGCGCTCAAGACCGCCGCCCCGAGGCGGGTGCTCTACCTCCACGGACACATCCATCGGCCGTGGATCTACAACCCGGAGGATAAAGCGCTCTCGCACGTCACGTTCGTGAACGCCGGCGCACCCTGCCACGTCAGCGAGCAATACCCCTTCGGCCAGGGCTTCTGGGAAATCGACCTGCCGGAGGATACCCGCCACGCCGTCTCCCTCACCCACCACCTGCCCGTGGCGAACGGCGGCTGGGAAGTGGACCGGCGGGAGGCGATTGCCGATTGCCGTTTTCAGATTGAAGATTGAAGATTGAGCAGACGCGCGTTATTCGGTCCTCTCTTTTCAATCTGAAATCTGCAATCTGAA
Source organism: Phycisphaeraceae bacterium (assembly GCA_041747335.1). GTDB lineage: Bacteria > Planctomycetota > Phycisphaerae > Phycisphaerales > Phycisphaeraceae > JBGTFI01. The sequence continues at coordinate 3,480 of JBGTFI010000451.1, forward strand.
ATCACTACTGTCCGGTTAAACTTCGACGCCATCGACGCAAGGCACAGAATATCACGTACTTACGCTCCATGACGACCGTTTTCGATTTCAATTCGGTCCGCCGTTTCGGGCATGATCCTGCCAACTCCAGTTGGAAGGGGC
>JBGTFI010000452.1:0-2230 GCA_041747335.1 Phycisphaeraceae bacterium
TGATCGTCCATCAGCTCCCCGGGGCGTGGGGCCTGCCTTCGATCAGCCCGTTCTGCCTCAAGCTCGACACCTACCTCCGGATCACCGGCATCCCCTTCCGCGCCGTCGTCGACGGGACTCCCTTCAAGGGACCCAAGGGCAAGCTGCCCTGGATCGAGCACGAGGGCAGGAAGATCGGTGACTCTGGATTCATCATCGAGTACCTGCGGAATCGGTTCGATTGCGATCCGAACCGCGACCTCTCTCCCGCCGAGCTGGCGGTCGCGCGGGCGATGCGGCGCCTCATCGAGGAGAACCTGTACTGGGTGATGGTGTACCACCGCTGGATGGTGGACGAGACCTGGCGGAGCTTCCGCGATGTCGTCCTTGCCGAGCTTCCCCTTGCTCTGCGACGTGTCATCGGTCCGATCGCCCGGCGCGGCGTCCGCCGCCAGCTCCGCGGGCATGGCATCGGTCTGCACTCGCGCGACGAGATTGATGCGATTGGGCGCGGGGATATCGCAGCCATCGCCGACCTGCTCGGCGACAAACCCTTCCTCCTCGGCGAAGCCGCTACGGAGATCGATGCGACTGCCTACGGCCAGCTGGCGAACATCGCCCGCGGCCCCTTCGACGGTCCCCTCGAGCGTGAAGTGCGCGCACGGACGAACCTGGTCGAGTATCTCGGCAGGATGGAGGGGCGCTACTTTGCCCGCGGCGCTGCTGCCGGCGAGTCAGGCCGGTGACGGCGGCGCGGACGGGGGGCGATGATCTGCTGGAGAGATCGGGGCACGCAGAGGAGGGACTAGGCCGCGCGGCCCGGCGGGGCCGCAGTCGTTCCACCCCCCACCCAAGGGGTCCGTTCTGCCCGGCATCGCCAACGCTGCCTCGCGGTGTCCAGGAGTGCGCCGACCCGCCTTCAGGGAGCGCAATCCTGGCGTCCGATGCCCCCGGTTCCGTTGACATCCGCGGCTTGCACGGCCTATGGCCAACGCCGTGCCGTGAGCCACGACCATGATCTTTTCAACCCACGAATATTTCGACAACGCGGCGGCGGCGAACGAGCACATCGACGTGCGCCCGCTCGCCGCCGCCATGGGGGCGGAGATCGCTGGCGTCGATTGCGGGAACGTCAGCGACGCCGCCTTTGCCGAGATCGAAGCGGCGCTGTTCCGCCATAAGATGGTCTATTTTCGCTGCCAGCAGCGGATGACGCACGGTGATCAGTCAGCGTTCAGCCACCGCTTCGGCGCCTTTGCCGAGGACGCCTACACGAAAGGCGTGCCCGGGTTTCCCGAGGTGCAGCCGCTGATCAAGGAGGCGGACGAGCGCACCGGCCTGCTGTTCGGGTCGGGTTGGCATACCGATTCGGCCTTCCTGCCCGAGCCGCCCGCGATCAGCCTGCTCCGGTCGATCGAGATCCCACCCTTCGGTGGCGACACGATGTGGGCGAACAGCGCGCTCGCGTTTCGGGCATTGAGCCCGACGATGCAGGGGCTGTTGAAGGGGCTCAAGGTGCACATGTCGATGGGCAACGTGCTCGAGTCGGCGCGTGCGCATGCGGCACCCAACGACAACGCCATCGGGAGGCTCGCGCAGACCAAGGGCATGGCCACGCTTCCCGACGATCTCGCGCGCAAGGTGCAGGGCAGTTTCCACCCGCTCGTGCGCACCCACCCGCGCACCGGCGAACAGGCGCTGTACTGCGACCAGACCTATGCCGCCGGGATCGAGGGGCTCGAGCCGCAAGAGGCCGCGCCGATCCTCAGATTCCTGGTCGAGCACATCACCCAGCCCGCGTTCACCTGCCGCCTGCGCTGGGAAGTCGGCATGTTCGTCATGTGGGACAACCGGCTGTGCCTCCATCAGGCGTTCAACGACTACGACGGCTATCGGCGCGAACTCTATCGCACCACCGTCGCCGGCGAACGTCCGGTGTGAGGCGCCGCCTTCACCGCCACGCCCGTGAGCATCCGAGGATCCGCCCTGGGGCGAATTTCACGGTGGTGACCAAGGGCGGCGTCATCTTCCTCGTACCGGAACGCACGGTGCTATGGCGCCACGGTCGTGACCAGCGACACGGACTTCGACAATCTTTCCGGCGCAATCGTGATTCGTTGACCGGAACCTGGCGTCGCCGGAAGGACGGGTTCCCGTCCGAGCGACGCTAGCCAGAACAGCGGCAGTGCGGTCGCCAGCAGCAACGGAGCACCGAGGGCGAAAGCCCAGAGCCAGTAGGGCTCCAGGTTCT
>JBGTFI010000453.1:0-6140 GCA_041747335.1 Phycisphaeraceae bacterium
GCCCCTTCCAACTGGAGTTGGCAGGATCATGCCCGAAACGGCGGAGCGAGTTGAAATCGAAAACGGTCGTCATGGAGCGTAAGTACGTGATATTCTGTGCCTTGCGTCGATGGCGTCGAAGTTTAACCGGACAGTAGTGATCTTCAATCATCAATCGGCAATCCCCCCAACCCTCCCAACCGCACCAAAACTAACTTGAGCCGCCGCGCGGGGTTCCGGACGGTCAATCCCGCTCTCGGACGGTCCGATCATCGCCGATGATGTGCGGGCAGACATTGCGCGCCCGGGAAGGGGTTTTCGGGCCAGGTTCTTCAAAGGAGCGAGACATGAGCGAGCTGATTCGCGGGCAGGAGCGTCGGATGATGCGGCAAGGCTTCACGCTGGTGGAAGTCCTGATCGTGGTGGTGATTCTGGCGATTCTCGCGGCGATCTCGATTCCGCAGTTCAGCACGGCGGCGGAGGACACCCGGGACAACTCGATCAGGATGTCCGTCTTTCGCATCCGCACCCAACTTGAGATCTACCGGGAGCAGCACGACGGCCAACTCCCCGCCCTGGCGACCTTCGCCGCCCAGATGACCAGCCACACGGATATCCACGGGACCACGGCCGCTGCCTACAGCCCGACCTTCCGTTTCGGCCCGTACCTGCTGCAGATTCCCACCAACCCACGCACGCTGACCAACGACGTCACCGATGGGGATGCGGGCACCAGCGCGTGGTACTACAACGAGCTGACCGGCGACTTCCGCGCCAACGACTCGGAAGAGAACCGGGCGTTCTGATCCGGGTGTAACCGGGCGTATTCGTGCGAACCGGGTCCGGCGGGTATCCTGTCGTGCGTCGGACAGGCCGTCCCTCGCACCCCCCGGAAGCTCGGAAGCCCCTATGCCCGTGCCCGTGCTTGATCTGCATCCGCAGCACGATCCGCTGCTGCCGCGATTCGTCGAGAAGTTCCAGCAGCTCGTCACCCAGGGCCAGTTCGTCCTGGGCCCGGAGGTCGAGGCCTTCGAGCAGGAACTGGCACAGGCCTGCGACGGCGGGGCTGCCGTGGGCATGTCCAGCGGCACCGATGCCCTCCTGGCCGCCCTCATGGCCCTCGAGATCGGTCCCGGCGACGAGGTCATCACCACCCCCTTCACCTTCTTCGCCACCGCCGGGACCATCGCCCGCACGGGGGCACGGCCGGTGTTCATCGACATCGATCCGGTGACCTTCAACCTCGATCCCGCCCTCATCGAACCGGCCGTCACCACCTGCACGCGGGCGATCATGCCCGTCCACCTTTACGGGCAGATGGTGGACTCCGACGCCGTGGAGTCCGTGGCCCGCAAGCACAGCCTGACCCTCATCGCCGACGCCGCGCAGGCGATCGGCGCCCGCGACGGCGAGCGCCCTCTCGGACGATTCGGCGACGTGGTCTGCCTGAGCTTCTACCCGACGAAGAACCTTTCCGCGATGGGCGATGCCGGGGCCTGCCTCACCCACGACAAGGCTCTTGAGGAACGATTGCGGAAGGTCCGCCTCCACGGCGGCGGAAGGCAGTACCACCACGAAATGATCGGCGGAAACTTCCGCCTCGATGCGATCCAGGCTGCCATGCTTCGCATCAAGCTGCCCATGCTCGATGCGTGGACGACGGCGCGCCGTGAAGCGGCCGAGCGATACACCGTCCTACTGGCAGGATTGCCCGTGACGCCCCCCGCAACCGGGGCGGGGAAGTTCCACGTCTATCACCAGTACACGCTCCGGGTCGAGGGGAACAAGCGCGACGCCCTGGTGGAACACCTGCGCGGCCGGGGAATCGGCTGCGGCGTCTATTACCCCCTGCCTCTGCACCTTCAACCGTGCTTCAGGTATCTTGGCCTGGCGCAGGGCGCCCTGCCGCACGCCGAACGCGCCAGCGCCGAAGTCCTCAGCCTGCCGATCTATCCCGGTTTGACCGAGGACGCCCAGGCGCAGGTCGCCCGCGCCATCGCCGAGTTCTTCGAGTGAGCACGTCCTACGCACCATCATCCGACGGCGACGCGATCATCCGTCTGGTGGATGTGTACAAGTCCTTCGGCCCCCTGAAGGTGCTCGAGGGTGTCAGCCTTGACTTCGCCCGCGGGCAGGCGACGGTCATCATCGGCCCCAGCGGCACGGGCAAGAGCGTGCTGCTCAAGCACATCGTCGGGCTGCTCGAACCCGACCGCGGCCAGGTCTGGTTCGAGGACCGGCGCATGGACGGAATCCCCGAGCCTGACCGCCTGGAGATACGCAAGCAGATCGGGCTGCTGTTTCAGATGGGGGCGCTGTTCGATTCGCTCAGCGTCGCGGACAACATCTGCTTTCCCCTCGTGCAGCACGCGAAGATGACTCCCGCACAGCGCGCCGACCGCTGCGCGGAGGTGCTCGAGCTCGTCGGGCTGGCGGGCATCGAAAAGAAGATGCCCGCCGACCTTTCCGGCGGGCAGCGCAAGCGCGTGGCCCTGGCGCGGGCGATCGTCCTTGAGCCCAAGGTCGTGCTCTACGACGAACCGACCACCGGGCTGGATCCGATCCGATCCGACGTCATCAATGAACTGATCGTGGCGCTCGGAAAGCACCTGGGCATCACCAGCGTCGTGGTCACGCACGACATGGCCTCAGCCGACAAGATTGCCGACCGCATGGTCATGCTCTACGATGGCCAAATCATCGCCGACGGCGAACCCGAGGCCTTCCACCACAGCGACAACGAACTCGTCCAGCGGTTCATTCAGGGCAGGGCCGACCAGGAAGACCTCGACCGCATCCGAGAGGGCTTCGCCCGGCACGGCGCCGCCGCGGCGAAGGACTGATCGCCCACCGCGCAAGACGGATGAACAAGGCAGGGTCGCTTCATGCGGGAAAACGTCCGAAACCTCGTGGTGGGAGCGACGGCCATCGTCGGCGTGGTGGGGCTGCTCTACCTGCTGATGATGTTCGGCAGCTTCGTCCAGCTTGCCCAGAAGGGCTACGAAGTCTCCGTGCGCCTGGAACAGGCCAGCGGGCTGGCGCGCGGAAGCCAGGTCCGCCTCAACGGGATCGCCATCGGCACCGTCCGCAGTGTCGAGCTGATCGACCCTCCGATCGACGGCCAGTTCATTCACCTGGTCTGCCTGATCGACGAAGGCAAACGCATCCCGCGCGGCGTCACCGTCCGCGTCACCCAGCCGCTCATCGGCGGCAGCCCCACCCTCGCATTCGACATGAGCGGGCTGGATACCGACCGCCTGGCCGACATACTCCCCACCGACGGAACCGCGGAGCTGCGCGGACGATCCTCCAGCCTCGCCAGCCAGTTCGCCGGCGAACTCGAAGCGGCGCTCGACGAACCGATCCGCCTGCTCCGCGAGGTCAGCCAAAGCTTTCAACGTCTCAGCGCCGAGTGGGAGAAGGTCGGCGTGAATGTCAACCTCCTCATCGAACAGCGACCGCTCGAAGAGGTCGAGCGCGGCGATCGCCTGGGCAACCTCGCCACGGTGCTCGCCCGCATGGATCAGCGCCTCGTCGAGCTGCACAACGTGCTGGCCGGGATCGACCGCTGGGTCAACGATGAAGCGATGCACGAGGATGTCCGCGCCACCGTCCGCAGCGCCTCGAGCGCCGCGGCCAAGCTCGACGCGACCATGGACAACGTCGATGCGACGGTCGGCGAAACCAAAGCCCTCGTGACCGATGCCCGCGGGCAACTTGACGCCCTGGTCCGCCGGTACATCGCCGTGGCCGATGACGCGAGCGCCACGCTCCGGACCATGCAGCAGGCGGTCGAGCTTGCCCGCGCCGGCGACGGCACCGTCGGAAAGCTGCTCAACGATCCCGGCCTGTACAACAACCTCAGCGACACCGCCCAGCGCCTCAACCTCGCCGCCGAGGAGCTTCGGCTTCTGCTCGAAAAGATTCAGAAGGAAGGCCTGCCGATCCAGTTCTGATTCCCGCCGAGTCACCGTCTCCGGCCGATCGCCCAACCCGCGAGCAGAAGAAGACTCACCCCCGCCGGTTCGGGAATCTGCTGGAAATGGTGCGCCACGATGTAGTCGGCGATCTGAACCCCCAGCGCCCGCCCCTCGATGTCGTCGAACGACCAGTGAATGCCCAGATAGATGCGGCTGCGGCCGTTCTCCTCCGCGGCCTGCGAAAAACTCTCGAAGTGCCGCACCACACCCGGCAGCTCGTCGCTGATCACCTCGAAGCTCATCTCGTCCGTCCCGAAGTAGTTCGCGAGCATCTCAAACACCGCCCCCGCGAACGTCGCATGCCCGGAAACGTACGCGGGGAACGGCGGTGTGAAGTCCGCCACCACCCCGCCCCCCGGCGCGCCCAGCGGAGTCCAATCCGGATCGCCCTCGGTGAGGTCGTTACCGTCGGAATCACCCTCGCGGATGCCGTTGATCGGCCGCCAGTATTCATCGCGGAACTTCACGTGCCACGCGGCCACGCCCGCATCCGCGCCCGCCACGCTGGTCATCGTCAGCAGCCGCGCCGTCTCCGCCAGGTCCAACCCGTGGGTCTCCGAAAGCGATTGTGCGATCTGGGTGAACTGGATCGGCGGCGGACCCATCCCGAAACGGTCGTACCCCCAGAAGATCCCGATCTCGGTCTGTTCCTCTGTGCGCGCCGTGCTGTCGATCGCGCCCAGCAGCTTCACTTCGTTGTAAGCCGCCGCGTATGCTTCGCTGTCAATGCCCGGCGGCGCCGGTACGTTGAACTGCGAAACGTGCGCCATCCCGAACGGCAGCACCTCCCCCCACCCCGGTCCCCAGGCCACCTGCTCCGGATTCACCGGGTCCGGCCGCCAGTACCCCGGAGCGGGATTCGGTTCATAGTCCACGTTTGCATCCCACCCGTCGTCACCACGCCACGTCATCATCCCCCCAGCCGCGAGCTTCCCCAACTCGATCCCCGCCGACTTCCCCGGACCGTCCGCGATCGCACCGAGCATCAGCCCCAGTCGATCGTGATACGCCTGCTGATGCTCCGGATACAACCCCGCCATCACCTCATACCCCGCCTGCGCCGCCGCGACGGCCGCGTTCGCCCCCGCGCCGTCGCCCGACCAGTTGAACGATGCGTACTTCTTCTCCACCGCCATCACCGCGTCGTACATCGCGATGTTCAGCATCGCCAGATCCCGCGAAGACTTGCCCGGATTCGCCGTCTTGGGATCAATGCGGATCGTATCGATGATCGCGTCGTTCCATTCGAGAATCACGTTCCCCCAGGCCGACCGATCGGCCGCCGTCACCAACACCCCCACCAGCAATATCGCAAGAAACGCTGACGCATTCATTGAACTATCGCTGCGAATCATCGCCATCTCTCCCAACTTCACGCTCGCGAAGGTCCGCCAGTCATCCTCCAGTCGCGCGTGCCATCGGCACACCCTTCATTCGGTCATTGACGGTACTCGCCATCTCCCGAAGATACGTGAAATCGCCCGCCAAGCCTGCGCCGAACCGTTCATAGGCCACCGAAATCCGAAGCAATCATATCAGACAAATGACTCCCGGTCAAAGTTTTTCAAGTCGGCCCTTATCGCCGTTCCCCGCCCTTACCCCTCCGTAAGCACCACCGTCAACCGCTTAGGCCCGTGGGCGCCCAGTACGAGGATGCGCTCGATGTCGCCCGTCCTGCTCGGGCCGGTGATAAACGAGATCAGGCTGGGGTAGTCGCTCCCATACCGCCCGCGAAGGTGGGCGTACCCCGCCGCCAGATCCGCCAGGAGCTGATCCCCCTTCGCCAGGACAACGTGATGCGGCGGCAGCACCGACAGCGCCCTGCCCCCGCTGCTTCGGCTGGTCACCAGCACGCTGGCGGTCTGGGCGATCAGCGCCTCGCACTCGGTCACGCCCGCGTCGCAGCGCTCAAGCTCCGCCTTGTCGTACCCGCCATCCGTGAACAGGGCGGGAACGCCCAGCGCCTCGGCCGCGGGCGTGGTCAGTTCACCACGATGCGAAGCGATCCTCCGCCACCCTTCGATATGGGCGATCTGCCGAAGCTTGGCATGGGCGGCCTGAATGGACGGAACGACGTGAAACGAAGTCCGAAGCCCCACGGAAAGCCCGGCGAACAGACGCTTGCGATCTTCGTAGGCCTCGCCCACCGGCGGCAGGAACGCGCGAAACGCCGGCCCGGCG
>JBGTFI010000454.1:0-5271 GCA_041747335.1 Phycisphaeraceae bacterium
GCCGCGGCACCCCTGCGGGCGCAGCTCGGGGGCGATCCGGCCCTGCTGCTGGCCGACCCGGCCAGCCTGGCGAACCCTACCGCCCTGACCCTCCTGCCCTCGCGCACCAGCACCATCTACTACGCCACCGATGACGACCGCAAGTTCAACCTTCACTCGTACATCACCCACCACGACGACCGGTTCTGGGCTGTGTGGTCGTCGGGCCTGGTCAACGAGGACGCGGCGGGTCAGATCATCCGCTACGCCACGAGCGTGGATGGGCACACATGGAGCGAGCCGCTCACCCTCGCCCAGGCGCCGGCCGACCCTTCGCGCTACATCGCGCGGGGCGTCTACGTGCAGGATGACACGCTCTACGCGCTGGGCGCGATCTTCGACGGCGCGGGGGGCGGCGAGTCGTGGCGGAACCTGGCGCTCAGGCGATTTCGCTGGGAGAATGAGGGGTGGATCGACGAGGGCGTCTATCTCGACAACGCGATGAACAACTACCCCCCGCGCTACATCGGCGATCGGCTGTTCATGACCGCCCGCGACAGCACCACGAAGATGCATACCGCCATCACCGATGCCTCCGGCGGGAACTGGGCGGTCACGCCCCTTCCGGGGGCGCCGCCGGTGAACAACATGAGCGAACCGAGCTGGTACATCGACGATGACGGGATCGTGCACATGATCTTCCGCGATCAGGGTGGTTCGCGCTTTTTGCACCAGTCGCTGAGCTTCGATGACGGCGAGACGTGGACGGCCCCGGTGCGCACCAACTACCCCGACGCCACGAGCAAGAACTTCACCGGCAGGCTCTCCAACGGGTGGTTCTACCTCATCAACAACCCCAACCAGAGCGGGCGCGATCCGCTGGGCATCTCCTTCAGCATCGACGGCTGGACGTTCTCCACACCGCTGGCCCTTCAGAAGGACGCCCCGCCCCTGCGCTACCCCGGCGGGGCCAAGGGCAGCCGCACGCTTCAGTATCCCCACGCGATGGAGCTCGACGGATCGCTTTGGGTGATCTACTCGCTCAACAAGGAAGACATTCACATCGCGGAGTACCGCATCGCGGACATTGAGCGATACGTGAGCGCCTGGCCGGACATCCCCGGCCTGCGGATGCGCGTGGACCACTTCACGGGTTCGATCGAGATCGTCGATCCTGCAGGCGGGACTTCGATCGACGGATACTCGATCCTCTCGCCCTCGGGCACGCTCGATGAATCGCGCTGGCAGAGCCTTCAATCGCAGGGTATTTCCGGGTGGGGCGTGATCGACGGCGAGCTGGTCGGGACGGCGGCGCTGGCGGAGCAGAACTTCATCGGCGTGCTGAGTTTCGCCGCGGGCGATTCGGTTCAACTGGGCACGCCGTTTGTCAGCAACGTCAGCGCGCCGCTGGGTCAGCCGCTGCCTTCGGGGGACCTGGTGTTCCGCTACCGCACGGCCGAGGGGGAGGTCTTCACCGGCGTGGTCGAATACCTCGACGCGGTCAACAACCTCGTCCTGCTCGTCGATCGCGCCACCGGCAGCGCCATGCTCATCAACCGCTCGGCGCAAGAGGTGGCGATCAACGGGTACAGCATTGAATCACTGTCGGGCGCGCTGGATGTCGACGGGTGGCTGAGTCTTGAAGCGCAAGGCGGGGCGTTCACCGGGTGGGAGGAGGCAAGCCCCGACGCCTCGCTGCTGGCGGAGCTGAATCTGCTGGGCGATCTGACTCTGTCGCGGGGCGACGCGGTGGAACTGGGCAACCTCTTCACCCCCGCGGGTGAGGAAGATCTCGAACTCGCCTTCCGCCTGGTTGGGGGCGGGGTGATCAGCGGCGTCGTCGAATACTTCACCGACCCGGCCGGGCTTCCGGGCGATTTCAACGGCGACGGGGTGATCGACGAACACGACTACTTCATCCTGCGCGATCACATGGGCCTGCCCGGAACCATCGCCCAGGGCGACCTCGACGGCGACGGCGTCATCACCCTGGCCGACTTCGATCGGTTCGCCCTCTCGTACCGACTGATTCACGGCGCGTCGCTGACCCTGCCCGAGCCGTCCTCGATGGCGGTTCTGGCGGCGATGGGCGCCGCCTCATTCCGCCGCAGCGTGCGGCGAACGTACGGACGGCCGGGAACATGCTTCCAACATTGAATGCGGAACCCTCAGCCATGCGACCATCGCGCTCCCCGATCATGCTCGTCGTCACGCTCCTTCTGGTCGCGCCATCTTTCGCGCAGACGGGCGGGGCTTCGCGCGACCCGGCGAAGCTTCTGGCCGACCCCGCTTCACTGGCCGACACGATGAGCCTGTCCGTCGCGCCTTCCAAGACCGCCACCATTTACCGTGCCGCGGAGGGTGGTTGGCAGTTCAACCTGCACTCGTACATCACTCACTTCGACGGCCTGTTCTGGGCGATCTGGTCGTCGGGGAAGGTGGATGAGGACGCCGCGGGCCAGGTCGTCCGTTACGCCACGAGCATGGACGGGCTGCGCTGGAGTGAGGACTCGGTGCTGACCGGTCCGCCGCAAACCGCCGAGGGCGCAGGCAAGTGCATCGCGCGGGGCGTGTTCGTCCATGAAGGCAGGCTGACGGCGCTGGTGGCGTGGATGAGCGCCAAGGGCTGGAGTGATCTGCGGCTGATGCGCTTCGTATGGGAGAACGGGCGGTGGGAAAACAAGGGGGTGTTCCTCGACAACTGCATGAACAACTATCCGCCCCGGCCGATCCACGGGCGGCTGTTCATGACCCGCCGGCCGGTCGAGCGCGGCGTCCACACGGCCCTCGCGGACGACCTGGCGGGTACGCGGTGGACCATCGAACCGCTGCCGATGGGGCCGGGCATCACGGAGCTGAGCGAGCCGAGCTGGTATGTCGATCCCGATGGGGTTGTGCATATGCTCCTGCGCGTCCAGTCGCCGCGTGCCAAGGTGCTGGCGCGGAGCGTCAGCCATGACCACGGGGTGACCTGGTCCCCGGCCGTGCTGACGGACTACCCCGACGCCACGAGCAAGAACTTCACCGGGCGGCTATCCAACGGGTGGTATTACCTGATCAACAACGCCAATCCGCGCGGGCGCGATCCGCTGGTGATCTCCTTCAGCCGCGACGGATGGACGTTCAGCCACCCGATCGCGCTGCGCAAGGACGCCGGGCCGCTGCGCTACCAGGGCGCTTACAAGGGCAGCGGCACGTTTCAATACCCTCACGCCCTCGAACACAATGGCGCGCTGTGGGTGATCTACGCGACGAACAAGGAGGACATCGAGATCTCGAGGTACGCGATCAATGACCTGGTGCCACCGGATCCGAAGCTCAGCCCCGACTCGACGCGCATGTTGTCGCTGGCGAACATGCCTTATCGCGTGCATACCCCGGCGGAGGAGGCACCGATGGAGGTGAAGCCCGATCCAGCCGCCATCGACTGGCGATCGCTGCCGCAACTGGATGCCGATCACGCCGTCATCACGCAGGGCACGCCGCAGTGGCGGTTCCGGCTTCATTCCTACCTCGCCTTCCATGCTGGGAAGTACTGGGCGATCTGGAGCCACGGCCCGCGCGTCGAGGACCACCCCACGCAGCACGTGCGCTACGCCACCAGTCCCGACGGGCTCGCCTGGAGCGAGGCGAAGATCGTCACCGGCCCGTCCGAGCGCGAAGGCTTCCGCTACATCGCGCGCGGGTTGTGGGTGCGCGACGGCGAACTCATCGCGCTGGCCAGCCACGATGAGGCGTACAGGAACGGTCAGGTCCACTTCTTCGGCCCGTCGCTGGAGCTGCGGGCCTGGCGGTGGAACGCATCGAGCGAAACCTGGGAGGACGCGGGCGTCGTTTTTGACAATGCCATCAACAACTTTCCCCCCAAACAACTGGCGAGCGGGGAATGGATGATGTCCCGCCGCTCGCACGACCGCAATGTGTCCATGCTCGTGGGCGGGGTGAAGTCACTTGCGGACTGGCGCGTCGTTCCGATCAGCGATTACGCGACGCCGGATGGGGGCCGGCTTGAGGAGCCTTACTGGTGGCAGCTTGAGGGCGGAGCGCTGGTGGGTGTGTTCCGGGACAACTCGGGTTCGAAGCGCCTGCTGCGCTCGTTCTCGGCCGATGAGGGCCGCACGTGGACCGCGCCCGTGCGCACCGACTTCCCCGATGCGACCTCCAAGTTCAACGCGGTCCAGACCAGCCGCGGGTACCTCGCGATGGTGAGCAACCCCAACCCCGCCGGGCGCAACCCGCTTTGTCTGTCGGTGAGCGAGGACGGACTGGTGTTCATCGGGATGGGCGTGCTTCCGGTTCCCGGCGACGGCACGTTCCAGTACCCACAGGTGATCGAGCACGATGGCGCGCTGTTGGTGATTTTCTCCCGCAACAAGACGGCCATCGAGGTCGTGAAGGTCAGCTTGGATGAAGTCGATCGCCTCCGCCACGAGCCGCGACCGTAAGGGAGCGCAAAAGCGTCGAGTCTCCGCACGCGACTGAACGTACGACCTGATTGATCCTGTGAGATCCCGTGATGATGAACCCTCGTTACTGGCTGAGCAAACATCCCGCCGCCGGCGCCGCCCTCGCCGCCGGGCTCATCGCCGCGAGCGTGGCGGTGGCGGTGCTTCGCGGGGGGCGCGACACGCCGACGAAGCAGTGGTTCTACGATCTACAGAGCGGGGAGCTGTACGTCATGCCCGGCGATGTGCTCGCCATGGCGGATGCTCCGTCCGGCCCCAATCAGGGCGTGGAGGCGGCCGTCTTCTCCTGCGGCGACTGCGACGATCCTTCGCAACGCTTCATCGGGTACCTTGTCTTCTACACCGACTACTACAAGGCGGCGATGCGCGGCATCCAGGAGTCGCTGGCCAGGGACGGCAAGCGCGCCCCGGTCAGCACCGAGGAAGGGGCGGTGATGGGCGGGGGCATCATGGTCCGGACCGTCGATGGGGACGAGTGGTTTCCCAACAACTCCAATGAGGGCGCGGAGATTCTCGTTGCCCCGTACGATCGCTGCGGCCGGGGCATTGAGCCGCGCCGCTGCTACCCGAAGTAAGATAAGTCCGTCATCCCGATCGAGTTCCACGCATGATCCCAGAGCAGTTTGACACCGTCGTCGTCGGCGCCACCCCCGCGGGCATCGCCGCCGCCGTCACCCTCGCGCGCCTCGGCCGAACCGTCGCCCTGACCGAGTATCACCCGCTGCTGGGGGGGATGATGACCGGCGGGATCGGAAAATCGGACATCGAGAACCGCGAGGCGATCGGCGGGGTTTTCAGCGAGTTCGTCCAGCGCGTGCTCGATCAC
>JBGTFI010000455.1:0-1692 GCA_041747335.1 Phycisphaeraceae bacterium
TCGTTTGGATTCACGTTGACGTGCTGCGGACCGGCGGCGTTCCCCCAGCAAGCCGGGGGCTATGTGCGGGAAGCGGCGCGCTAGGTGAGGATTTCCTGGATCACCTTGCCGTGCACATCGGTGAGGCGGAAGTCGCGGCCCTGGAAGCGGTAGGTGAGGCGGGTGTGTTCCAGGCCCAGCAGATGCAAAATGGTGGCGTGCAGGTCGTGGACGTGGCACTTGCCTTCGACGGCACCGAAGCCCAGTTCATCGGTCATGCCGTAGCTGAAGCCGGGCTTGATGCCCGCGCCGGCCATCCAGACGGTGAAGGCATCGATGTGGTGGTCGCGGCCGGTGGAGTCGCGCGGCTCGCCCATCGGCGTGCGGCCAAATTCGCCGCCCCAGATCACCAGCGTGTCCTCGAGCAGGCCGCGTTCCTTGAGGTCGCGGATGAGCGCGGCGGAGCCCTGGTCGACGGCTTTGGCGGTGTTGACCAGGTCCTTCTCGAGGGTTTCGCCGGGGCCGCCGTGGTGGTCCCAGTTGGTGTGGTAGAGCTGGACAAAGCGCACGCCGCGCTCGATGAGGCGGCGGGCCAGCAGGCAGTTGCCAGCATAGGACGCCTTGCCGGGGACGGCGCCATACATCGCCAGTGTTTCGGGGGATTCCTTGGAGATATCCATCAGTTCCGGGGCGCTGGTCTGCATGCGGAACGCCATTTCGTAGGCGGCGATTCGCGTGGCGATTTCCGGATCGCTGGTGACGCCGTGGCGGTGTTTGTTGAGATCGCCCACGGCATCGAAAAATTCGCGCTGAGCGGAGCGGTCGATGCCCTGCGGGTTGGCGAGGTTGAGAATCGGATCGCCGGTGCCGCGGAACGGCACGCCCTGGTAAGTGGTGGGCAGGAAGCCGGATGCCCAAAGGGTGGCACCGGCGCGCGGGCCGCGCGGGCCGGATTGGAGGACGACGAACCCGGGCAGGTCCTGCGACTCGCTTCCGATGCCGTAGGTGATCCAGCTTCCCATGGACGGTCTGCCCGGCTGGGGCGCGCCGGTGTTCATGAAAATTTTGGCCGGGCCGTGGTTGAAGACATCGGTGGAGAGCCCGCGGACGAAGCAGATGTCATCGGCGATGGCGCGGTGATACGGGAGCAGGTCGGAGAGTTCGAAGCCGGCCTTGCCGTAGCGGCCGAAGGTGCGGCGGCCGCCCAGGAGTTTGATGTCGCCCTTGAGGAAGGCGAAGCGTCGGCCTTCCATGAATTCCTTGGGCGGGGCCTTGCCGTCGAATTCGGTGAGCTTGGGTTTGTCCTCGAACAGTTCGAGTTGTGAAGGGCCACCCGCCATGAAGAGATAGATGATGTTTTTGGCTTTGGCCTTGAAGTGGGGTTGCCTGGTGCTCGCGGCCGCTTGCGGCTTCGCGGGGATCGCGCCTTGCAGATCGCGCTGGAGCATGGAGGTGAGCGCGATGGATCCGAGGCCGACGCCGCACTGTTGAAAGAAGTGGCGGCGGGTGGCGAGATGGCGCTGCGCGGCGAGGACGGCGGGATCAGTTGGGGGCGTGGGCGTGTTCATGACTCATCTCATCGTTGCACGACCTGCGGACGGGAGTCCGCAGGCTTTGATTCAGTTGACATAGTGGACACAGAACGGACGCATTGGATCGCTCGCTGCCAGTTCAATCCCGGTTCACTCCCGGTTGATGAACTCATCCAGATTC
>JBGTFI010000456.1:0-8564 GCA_041747335.1 Phycisphaeraceae bacterium
GGCGATGCTCACCGGCGAGTCGCCCTCGTTCCGGAAGATCCCCGGACCGATGAGCCTCGAGGCCCTCGAGTGCGACCGGGGCTACGGCTGGTATCGACTGGAACTGCCCAAAGGCGTCGGCGCGAAGTCAATGATGGCCCCGGCGAGCGGCGACCGGCTGCACTTCTTCTCCGACGGCAAACCCGCGGCGCTGGTCGGCATGGGCCCGGGCGCGGAGCATCGGCCCCAGGCGCTCAAACTCGGCGAGCGGACGGTCATCCTCGCGGACAACCTGGGTCGGTTCTGCTACGGCTGGCGCCTGGGCGAACCCAAAGGTCTATGGGATCATCTTTATGACGTGGCGCGCATCCGGTTGGGGAAGGTGAAGATCGATCCCTCCGATCCGCCGGACCCGACCCCGCTGGGCCGATTCTTCACCGGGGTGCGCTACACCCAGCGCGGGCTGGCGGACACGTTGACCTGGACGTTCCAGCACGCAGGGCGCAGCGCCGAGCGGCCGGTCATCCTGGAAATCGACGACCTTCGGGTGATCGGAATGATCTTCGTCAACGATCATCCGGCGGGGATGTACAGCCACGATGGATCGGCGCGCTTTGCGCGATATGTGCTGCCTGTTCCTGATGTTATCAAAAGAGGCAAGAATGAGCTAAAGCTCGCGCTGTTTCATCCTTATGAGAGCAAGGCCGACGCTTCGAAGTGCGTGCGGGTGTACGAGACGAAGGCGAACCTGACGGCCGGGGCGATTTGGTCGTTCTGCCCGTGGGGCATCCCGCAGAGCAGCGCCTTCGGGGCGCCGGCCGGAGCGGGGAACGGGGGATTGCCGGTGTGGTATCGAAACGTGTTCCACGTGAAACACGTCGGCCGGCCTTTGTGGCTCGAACCGTCGGGGCTGACGAAGGGGCAGATCTACCTCAACGGACATAACCTTGGGAGGTATTTTGTCGCCACCGCCACGGGCAAGGCCGTCGGTCCGCAAAAGCGCTACTACCTCCCGGAACCGTGGATACGCGAAGACGCGGAGAACGAGCTGGTTCTCTTCGAGGAGCACGGCCGGCGGCCGGACAAGGTGCGGGTGGTGGGCTCGTAGGGTGGGCACTGCCCACCACGGTCAACCCTGATCGCAAGGCATGGTGGGCGGTGCCCACCCTACGGGGGAGCTTATAATCCGGCGATGGAGACCCTTCTGATCGCGGTGGGCGCGGGTGTCGCGTTTCTCATCGCCTATCACACGTACGGAAGGTGGCTGGGCGCGAAGATTTTCCGTCTGTCGGCCGAGGTCGTCTGCCCCTCCCACCGCCTTCGGGATGACAAGGACTATGTGCCCACGTCCAAGCCGGTGGTGTTCGGGCATCACTTCACCTCCATCGCGGGGACGGGGCCGATCGTCGGCCCGGCGATCGCGGTGATGTGGGGGTGGGTGCCGGCGCTGCTGTGGGTGGTGCTGGGGTCGATCTTCATCGGCGCGGTGCATGATCTGGGGGCGTTGGTGGTGTCGCTGCGCAACAACGGGCAGACGGTGGGCGACATCGCCGGCCGGGTGCTCAACAGGCGCGTGCGGCTGTTGTTTCTGCTGGTCTTGTTCATGGCGCTGACGATCGTGCTGGCGATCTTCGGGCTGGTGATCGCGGCGGTGTTCCGGATGTACCCGGCGGCGATTTTTCCGTGCGTGGTGCAGATTCCCATCGCGGTGGCGATCGGGGTGTGGCTGCACAAGCAGGGGCGGGGGCTGCTCGGGCCGTCGCTGCTGGCGCTGGCGATCATGTACCTGACGGTGATCTTCGGGGATCAGAACACGCCCGTGGCACAGTGGTCGGCCCTTCCGGGTTGGCTTTCCGGAATGATCGAGAGCATCGAGAGCGCCCTGCACGCGTTCAATGCGAAGCTGGCGGGTTGGCCGACGATGACGTGGGTGATCGTGCTGCTGGTGTATTCGTATGTGGCTTCGGTGCTGCCGGTGTGGACGCTGCTTCAGCCGCGGGATTACATCAACAGCCTGCAACTCATCACGGCGCTGGGGCTGATCGTGGCGGGGCTGATGACGGCCGCGTTCATCGGCGGCGCGCCGCCGGTGGAAGGGGCCGAGCGCGTACCGCTGGAGATCGCCGCGCCGGCGTTCAACCTCCACCCCGAAGGCGCGCCGATGATCTTCCCGTTTCTTTTCATCACCATCGCCTGCGGGGCAATCAGCGGGTTTCACTGCCTGGTTTCGAGCGGCACGAGCAGCAAGCAGCTCGACCAGGAGCCCGATGCCCGCTTCGTGGGCTACGGGGGGATGCTGCTGGAAGGTTTCCTGGCGACGCTGGTGATCCTGGCGTGCGTGGCGGGGCTGGGGTTGGGGATCTCGCTCGGCCAAGTGTATCTTGATCCCACCACCATCCGCGTCGACGTGGATGGCAACGTGATCCGGGATGAGTTCGTTCAAGGCCAGTATGGATGGTGGTATGGCGCGGACGGCCTCGTGATGACGGGTTCAGCCGCCTGGAACGACCGATACTCCTCCTGGTCCGCCGCGGGGGGGCTTGCCCGGACGGTCGGAGCGTTCGTCGATGGATCCGCGAACTTTCTCAAGGCGATGAACCTCCCGGCCGGGGTGGCGGTGGCGCTGATGGGGGTTCTGGTCGCGTCGTTCGCGGGGACGACGATGGACACGGCCTGCCGGTTGCAGCGGTACGTGGTGCAGGAATTGGCGGGCACTTTCATCAGGGCCCCCGGCCCGGGCGATTGCGCCCAGTGCGGGTATGACCTGACGGGGAATGTGTCCGGGCGGTGCCCGGAGTGCGGAGCGGAGGTTGGTGGGAAGGATGACAAGGCAACCGCACCCTTACGGTCGCGGCTCGTGGCGGGGGATCCTTTCAATCCGTTTTACTTGCTGCGGAACAAGCATGGGGCGACGGTGTTCGCGATTGTGCTGGCGGCGTTCGTCGCGGCCATGCCCGCGCCCAATGAATCATGGGGAGACTGGACGTTCGCCAAGGCGGGCAGCGGGGGGCTGCTGCTTTGGCCGATGTTCGGGGCGACGAATCAGCTTCTAGGCGGGCTTTCGTTCCTGGTGATCGCGTTTTACCTGTGGCGGCGCAGGATCCCCGTCTTTTTCCTGATCCTGCCGATGATCTTCATGCTCATCATGCCCGCGTGGGCGATGATCGTCGAAACCCCCAAATGGTGGGCCGGGGGTCAGATGGTGCTGGTCTTCATCGCGGTAGCGACGCTTGCGCTCGAAGCGTGGATGATCGTGGAGGCGGTGCTGCTCTGGCCGCGGGTGAAGGGGGTGTTGGAAGTTGACAAGTTGGAGGTCGGCAGGTTGGAAGGTTGAGGGGGGAGTCCGAAGTCCAAAGTCCAAGGTCCAAAGTCCAAGGTCCAAGGGAACTGGGGTTCGGGTTTGGTGGGCTTCATGCCCACGAGGACGAGGGCATGGCACCCGACATGGCACTGGGGGCTGAAAGAAAAACGCCGCGAGCGGTGTTGACCGATCGCGGCGTGGCACAACCACTTCTCCCTTCAAGGCAATGGTGTGGTCAGACGGCGCGTGGGTGCGCTTCGTTGTAGGCAGAGCGCACGCGGACGGAAGTCAAGTGCGTGTAGATCTGCGTGGTGGAGAGGGACTGATGCCCCAGCAGCTCCTGCACCGAGCGCAGGTCCGCGCCGTTGTCGAGCAGGTGGGTGGCGAAGCTGTGTCGGAGGGTGTGGGGGCTGATGGTGGGGTCGAGTCCGGCGGTGATGAGGTACTTGTCGAGCTTGCGGCGGACGCTCCGCGCCGAGAGTCGCCCGCCGTTCTTGTTGACGAACAGGGGCATGCGCTGCCCGGTCATGGCGGAGTCGTGCAGGGCGGCGAAGCGGGCATCGGGTTCGAGCAGCGTGAGATAGTGCCGGATCGCCGCCAGCGCGTGCGAGCCCAGAGGGACGATGCGCTCCTTCTTGCCTTTTCCGCGGATGTGGAGCGTCTGGCCGGCCTGGTCGAGGTCGGCGCGGTCGAGGTCGACCAGCTCGCTGACGCGCACGCCGGTGGAGTAGAGGGTCTCCAGAATCGCTCGATCGCGGGCTCCCAGGGTTTCGCTGTTGTCGGGCATGGTCAGGAGCTTTTCGATCTGGTCGACGGTGATGGCCTTGGGCAGGCGCTTGGTCTGCTTGGGCGAGCGGATGAGGAGCATGGGGTTGGTTTCGATGAGGCCGCGTCGGCTGAGCCACTTGTAGAAGCTTCGGAGGGTGGCGATCTTGCGTGCGGTGGTGGCCGGGCTGTAGCCGAAGGTGTCGAGGTGGGCGAGGAAGCCTCGGATGGTCATGGCATCGCTTTCGACGATGCGCTGTTCGACCTGCTGCGCGGTGGTGGGCGTGTGGGCGGGGTCGTGGGCAGGGTCGCCGGGGTGATCGTGGTGATCGGTCAGGCGCAGGGGGGCGGGGGCGCTTTCCTGCGCCGCAGGCGCCGGAACCTGTCGCAGAATCTGTTCGGTGAGGTACTCGACGAACTGGCGGAGGTCCGCGCCGTAGCACCGTGCGGTGTAGGGGCTGAAATGGCGCTCGTAGTGGAGGTAGTTGACGAACTGCTCAAGAAGGGGGATGGAGTCGGACATGGCGTGATTCCTTGGGGAGACGTTGAACGTGGATCGCGGTGGGAGAACGCGGACGAAACTAAGCGCTACGCGCGCATCATCCTTCGGAGCTGATCGCCGAGCCTTCGCCCCATCTGGCGGCTGAGGACGGCGGCGTCGAACCAGTCGAGCGGACAATCGGGATCGCGGACCAGGTGAATAAGTTGTTCGAGGAGGTGGTCTTCATCCCCGATGGCGCAGGTGAAGCTGAAGCGCTGGCCGCGCTTTTCGATGGCAAGCTCGCGCACCCCGTCGATCGCGACGCAGGTGGCGATCGGGTGCGCGGGTCGGGGGGGATGTTTGAAGGGATCCGTCACGGACATTGCACGCTCCTGCGACCGGCCTCGCCGGCAGAGCGTGCCGGATGTCACGAGGCGGGTGGGGTCGATGTTGTCGTCAGGCGGCGGGCCTCTTCGCTGAGCAATTGGCGTGCCGCCAGGTAACTGACTGCTTCCTGGTACAGGTCCATGCTGATCCACCACAATTGGGGTGAATCGGGGCTTGTCTCGACGCCTCGTCCCACCGCGTAACGGCGCAAAACCTGCCGCACGGCCGGGTCGTCGGCGGCATAAAAGGCGCTGACGACAGTGACGGGCTGCGTGGGGCCGGTGTTCGGGCGGGTCTGTGCGGCCGGTCCGGTGGGGGCTTTGACGATGGGCGTCAGATCGGCGCCTTCCTCGCGGATGACGCGGTCGCTGACGTAGAGCTCGATCGCCAATCCGATCTTGAGCGGTTCGTAGACGTCGTAATGACTGATGACGCCGACGACCAGCCCATCGACGCCCAGGGCGCGCATGAGGGCGAGTGCGTGCGCCCTGTTGGTGACGCGCGGGAGTCCCAGGGCGTCCATGGCCGCGAGGGTGCGGTTGAGTGGGAGGACATCGAGGTTGGGTGCGTTTTCGAGTCGGCGCGCGAGCTGATCCGCCATCGCCACGCCGTCGGCGCGGGAGCTTCCGCTTTCGTTGAGAAGCGGAGCGACCGCCCAGACTCTTCGCGAGGCGTAGGGGCTGGCAAGAGGCTCGGCCGGCTCGGGCGCCGGCCGCAGAACCTGGCATCCTGCGAGGTGGGCGACCAGCAGCCACAGCATGGCCTGTTTACTTGTCATGGCATCCTGCCGTGTTTGATTGCGAGTCGCCTCCGCGGCTCGCGGGAACGGATCGGCCGTCGTGGGCCGGGGGGGGTCAGGGTTCGTCGTCGGGAACTTCGACGGCGACGTTGCGCGTGGTTGGCGCTTGTTCATCGGCGTCGGGCATGTCGCCGTCGGGCGCGTTCATGGCGGTGCCGACGGGGGCTGGCTTTCCGTACGCGACGTTCATGGCGGCGTCGGGTCGCAGCGCCCAGATGGTCTCGGCGCCGGTGGGGCCGCGGTTGGAGACGAAGTAGATCGATCCATCACCTGCCCAGACCGGTTGATAGTTCAGGAACCGGCTGTTGGTGAGGTTGGAGCGATGCTTGCCGTCGGCGCCGACGATCCAGATGTCGGCGTGGATGGGCTTGGTCCTGTCATCGGCAGGTGGATTGACGACGGTGCAGAAAACGATGTGTCGGCCGTCGGGACTCCATGCGGGGTTGATGATTCCGGCGTTGGTGCTGGAGGCGATCTCGGTGGGTCTCTTCGCTTCAAGGTCCACGATGTCGACGGTCCAGACGCTGAAGTAGGCTGAGCCTCGTTCGCGCGCCCGCTGGAAGAGGAGCTTGGTCCCGTCGGGGGACCACTTGGGGAACAGGCCGTGCTGTCCGATGAATCGCCGGGTCGCCTTGCTGTTGTCGAGGTCGACGACGACGATCTCCCACTCGCCCTCGGCGCCGGTGGCGGCGCTGTAGGCCAATCGTTTCCCATCGGGGGAGAAGCTCGGATGGATTTCGTCCGCGGGGTCGTCAGTGAGTCGGACGGTCTGTCCGCTACCGTCGAGGTCCATGAGGAAGATGTCCCAGTTGCCCGAGCGGTCGGAGCAGAAGGCGATGCGCCTTCCGTCCGGGCTGAAGACCGGCATCCGGTCGCTGGCGGGGTCTCCGGTGAGCTGGGTGACGCTGGTTCCGTCGACGTGCTGGAGGTAGACGTCGTAGGTCGGGCGGTGGCGCGTGGAGGCGAAGGCAAGCCACTGCCCGGAGGGGTCGATCGCGGGGTCCACGTCATCGCCTTCGCCGGCGAAGGTGATCTGGCGGGCGGTGGTGGAGCTGTCGGCGGGGCTGTGGACGCGTTGCATGGTCGGGCGCGCGCCGAAGAGGGCGAAGTTTCCGCCGGGGGGCATGGAGACTGGGGTGAGTTCGCCGGTGGACCCGACAGGGCGGCGCGGGGCTGAGGGATCGGACGGGGTGGTGAAGGCTTCGGGATGAAGCTGTGCCTGACGGTCGCCGGCGGCGCGTCGGTCGGAAGCGAGCTTTCGTTCGTAGTCGCTGAGCGCCTGCTCGGCGGCCTTCTCGGGCGCGGTCGCCCAGGCGCCGTTGTAGCTGAGGGAGCAACCGGATGACGCGAGGATGAGCGCCGAACCGAAAATGCCCGTCATGGAGCGCTGCCAACTCGTCATCATCTGGCCTTCCAACTTCATGAGGTCGTGGTCGCGGGCCTCGCCCGCGTCAAGAGGCGTTATCGGGTGAGTCGCCGGATGGGACTACAATTGAAATCCCGCGCCAGTGCCCAAGGGCTTATCGGACACCGGTGGATGAAGTCTTGAGCATGGGCGGGGCGGCGTTGGCGTGGGTTTGAAGTGAACGCGATTCTGGAGATTGGCGCCGCAAGCGGGCCCAGCGCGGAGCCGCTCGCCATCGGGACGTGGTCATTGCGTCCTATACTGGGTGGGCATGAGGCGACTTCTGATCACGGCAGGTCCGACGCGCGAACCGATCGACGCGGTGCGGTTTATCAGCAATCGTTCGAGCGGGCGTCTGGGCGCGGAGATCGCGCGCGCGGCGGCGCGGGATGGGGGGTGGGAGACGACGCTGCTGGCCGGTCCGGGCGTGGCGGTGGGGGAGCTTGAGGGGATCGAGCGATTGCGGATCGAGCGGTTTGAGACGGCGGCGGAACTTGAGACCCTGCTGGAGGCGCGGTTTCCGGTGTGTGATGTGCTGGTGATGGCGGCGGCGGTGGCGGATTATCGTCCCGCGGCGCCGGAAGTGGGCAAGCTTGCACGCGCGGGGGAGAAGCTGGTCATCGAGCTGATTCCCACGCCGGACCTGGTGGCCAGGTGCGCCGGCCGCAAGCGCGGGGATCAGCGGATCATCGCATTTGCGCTCGAGGAGCCTGCGGCGCTGGAGCGGCGCGCCGCGGAGAAGCTGCGGCGCAAGGGAGTCGATGCGATTGTGGCGAACCCGCTGCGCACGATCGACGCGGGGACGATCGAACCGCTGTGGCTGAGCGCACGGGGTGAGCGGATCGCGCCGGGGCGGATGAGCAAGGAATCGTTCGCGGTGTGGCTGCTGGAGCGGATCGGGGGGATGTGAGTTTTGAGTCCTGAGTTTTGAGTCTTGAGTTTTGAGTTTTGGGTTCTGGGTTCTGGGTTGGGGCTGATTGCCCAGTCCTGTCGGGGCGGCTATCCTGTATTGACAGGGCGCTTACCCATTTCCCCGTCTTGAGCGCCATTGGTGGCTGCGTGGAGGTCACGTCATGAGCATCAAGATCCACTGCCCGGGATGCCAGTCGCAGTTGCGGGTGCCCGCGGAGTCGTCCGGCCGGCGGGCGCGATGCCCCAAGTGCGGTAGGAAGTTCATCATCCCGAACCCGTCGGAACTGTTCGAGGAGACGGTTTCGACGTGGATCGAGCGGGATGTGGAGGACGTGCGGCGGACGGGGATGCCCGGCGACGCGCAGGAGGGGGGCCTGAAGGATCAGACGATCCTAGGGGAGGCGATCGGGGGCGCGAGTTCGGTTGGAGAGGCCTCGACGCGGACGCTGACGGATCCGTCGCGGCGCGAGCCCGCACCGAAGGCGGACGTGATGAAGGCAGCCACGACTAAGTCCGCGAGCGCGCCCGCGCCGCC
>JBGTFI010000457.1:0-1612 GCA_041747335.1 Phycisphaeraceae bacterium
GAGCTGGTCCTGGGCGCGGCGGCGGGTCTCAAAGTCGCGCTGGCTTTCGCCGGCGTTGCGGACGACGCGCTCGGGCCGGGGCGGTTCAAGCTCCTTGAGCCGGTCGCCCCGCAGGCGGAGCATGTACGGCTCAGTGCCATCCTTCACCTCCGCGCCGGGGATCGCCCGCTCCATGTCCCAGGTGATCTGTCGATCGGGTGTGAAGATGATGCTGCGCGCCATGCGCGGGATGCCCTCGGGGTTGTTGGCGTTGCCAGCCCCGGCGTTGGGATCGATGCGCCCGCCCAGATCGAAGTCCTGATTCATCAGCAACGGGTCGCTGAAGTCCATGTGACGGGTGTCGCCCATGCGTGCGCCGCGTTGGCTTGCGGCTGCCTGCTCGGTTTCGGTGGGGATCAGCCAGCAGACGAACCTGCCGCCACGGATGTTGACGCTGGGGTTGGTCAGCTTGGACCGCTCTTCGACGCGTGGGATGCGCACGGGGATCAGGACTAGCCGACGCCCCGGCGAGGGGTTGAACTGCCAGACACTGTCGGTGACCGCTCCGCTTAGCACGCGTGCATCGCTGAGGAACGTATCCAGGTCAAAAGCGTGGGCCGGCTCGGGCAGGACCTCGACGGGCTTGGCGGGGGCGAGCAGGGGGTTGTCCTCGGCTCCGTCGGCCTCATCTCGCGGCTGGAGCAAAGGGTTGTCGCTGGCGGGGTCGCGGGGCTGCTGGGGTTGGAGCAGCGGGTTGTCACGGACCTGGGCGGAGGCGATGCTGGCTATGCACAGCAGCAGGCTGGGGATCAACCACAGGCGAAGCGCGGGGCGGGGGCTGCTGATGCGGCCGGGGCGGCGGGACTGGCGTGGTGAAATGGCGGGATCGCCCGTGTGGACACTTGGCATGAGGAGGACTCTCCGTGGGGGCCTTGCTGCGGGTGGTCGTGGCCGGAGTCGGCTTACAGCGGATTCTACCGCATCAACGCGCAAAGGCGTGGCCGACGTGCAGCGCCAACCAAACCGGGATTTGGCGGGAGCTGGCGGGAGAAGGCGGGAAACCCCATTGACGGGGCCGTGAGGGCCGATTGAAGCCGCATCGACGGCCGACGCCGCCACGGAGCAAACCCGGATTTCGCGGCGGGCCGTGCCACCTAGTTCGGACTCGAACCCGCCTCAAAGGGCCTTCATGCGGGGTTCGCGCGCGCTCAATTAGCGCGCGCGCGCTTGATCTGCGCTGGGGACTGGACGGGTCGATATTGCAATCGGCAAACACGATAAGCCCGGTCGTGGCCGGGCTTGTCAGAAAATCGAGTTTTGGGCGGGGCCGGGCGTCTCTCTGCCGGCCCCGCGCGAGCGGTCAGTAGCGGTGGGTTGGCCCTCCGCCCCCGGAAGGGGAAGGGGTCAGGTCGAACATCGAGAACTGGCCGGCCGCGTCGGCGGCGGCGGGTGTGCGGTTGAGCCTGGCGGCGCGGGCAAGCTGACGCTTGGCCTCGCGCTCCAGAGCAGCGCGGTACATGGCGTGATCGCGGGCGTCCTCGGCGAGGTACGCGCCGCCCTTAGCGCTCTTGACGCAGACAACGGGCAGGCCCCCCGCCTCAAGGTCGCGCCGCAGCTCGCGGGCGCGGCGGCG
>JBGTFI010000458.1:0-7636 GCA_041747335.1 Phycisphaeraceae bacterium
CACGCCCGCTCGAACGGCGCCTCAAGGTGCGCGGCGATCTCGATCATCTCACGATCGCTCAACTCCGCGAGCGGCGTCTCGATCGGCGGAGCCGCCAACCCTTCAACCTGTGCCAGTCGGCGGATCATCAGCGCCTGCTCCGTGCAAAGGGCAAGGGCGTCGAAATCGTCCCCCGTCGTGACCGGCCAGATGATCCGCGCCGCGCCGTGTTCGAGGGCGTACGACATCGCCCAGAGCAGCATGCCCGGTGCGATCAGCACCGCGCCCCAGCCGGGGGAATCCGCCTGGCTTTCCCCCCCAACCGCTCGCGGGGCGGACACTTCCCGAACCTGGGCCACTTCATAGTACTCCGCCTGGGCGTGGACGGCCGCACGCCGCCGCGCCCCATCGGCCCGCTCGTGAAGGAAGTGCAGCACCTCAACCTTCCCCGGGCGATCGTCATCGAGCGCCATCGCCAGCGCCGCCAGACCCGGCAGGTCGCCATCGTGAATTAGAAGCGTCAGATCGCCAGCCATCCCCAAAGTTATCGGCCATTGCCTATCCGACCATCCAATTCCCCGCCCAGACCTCCGGTATACTGTCCCCACCCGCCAGTCGCTAACCGCTAGCCGCTAACCGCCCTCCGCCAACCAAACCCATGAGCATCCTCGTTCTTCAACATGCAGACTACGATGTCCCCGGCGCGCTCGGCGACATGCTGCGCGACCACGGCCACCGCATGCGCGTACTGCGCCTCGACCACGGACAGGCGCTCCCGCCGGATCTGGATGATGTGGACGGCGTGGTCAGCCTCGGCGGGCCGATGAACGTCGATCAGGTCGACGAGTTCCCCTGGATGAAGCTCGAGATGGACCTCCTCCAAGCCGCCCACGCGGCGGGCATGGGCGTGGTGGGGGTGTGCCTGGGAGCGCAACTCCTGGCCGCGGCCCTGGGCGGCGAAGTGAAAGCGATGGACGCCCCCGAACTCGGCTTCGCCCCCGTGAAGCAGACGTTCATGGGCACGATGGACCCTCTCTACGCCGGAATCCCCTGGGAAACCCCCCAATTCCACCTCCACGGGCAGCAGGTCACCCAGCTTCCGCCCGAGGGGGTTCCCCTGGCCGGTTCGCGGCAGTGCAAGGTGCAGGCGTTTCGCGTCGGGCTGACGACCTACGGCTTCCAGTACCACTTCGAGTGGGACCGCGCCCAGATCCGCACCGCCGCCAAAGACCCTATCTTCGCCCGCGAGGGCATGAACGGCGAGATCGACCGCCAGTGTGACGAGCATTACGACACCTACCGCCGCGTCGGGCTGCGCCTGGCTGAGCGCATCGCCATGCTCCTGTTCCCGATCGACAAGCGATGAAGGCGGGAAACCACCAAGCGCCGCGCGGCAGCCGCCTGAGCCTCGCCCTCCCCGAGGGGTTTGACCTCACCACGGCCGTCTGTTCCTACGGATTCTTCCTGCTGGCCCCCACCCGCTGGGAAAGCGACACCCGCACGCTGACCCTGCCCTTGCGCGGCCAAGGCGATCGGATCATCCGCGTGAATGTCCGCCAGAGCGCCGATCGCAAGTCGCTGACAATCGCCTGCGATGAGAAGGTCAGTCCGGAGGAGGCAGCCAAGCTCCGAGCGGCGCTTGCCCGCATCCTGCGGCTGGGGGAGGACTTCACCGGTTGGTTCAAGCTCCACCTTCGCGCGAGGCGCGAGGGTTTCGGGCGGCTGTTCCGGGGGGCGAGCTTCTTCGAGGACGCAGTCAAGACCATGACCACCTGCAACGTGGCGTGGACCAACACCGTGCGCATGAACGCGCTGCTTTGCGAGCACGTGGGCGGCGGGGCGTTTCCCACCCCGGCCCAGGTCGCCCGCTGGCGCGCCGATCGCCTCAAGCTCCGCTGCCGCGTCGGATACCGCGCGCCGTGGATCCTCCAGCTTGCCCGGCGAATCGACCGCGGCGAACTCGATCCCGCATGGTTTGAGACGCCCGCCCGGCCGATCGACGAGCTTTACGACGCCCTGCGCGCGATTCACGGACTCGGCGAATACGCCGCGCACAACATGCTGCAACTGCTCGGCCGATATGAACGCGTCCCCGTCGACAGCGAAACCGCCCGGCACTTCCGGGATGTCCACGGGCTGGCGCTCCCGGACAATTCCCGTCAGCGCCGCGACATGGCCCAGCGGCAGTACCAGGCGTACGCTCCGTACCAGTTCCTTGCCTACTGGTACGAACTCAAGGACGGGTACGAAGCCAAAGCCGGCCCCGCCGAGACCTGGCCCCAGGCCGACATGGCCGCGTTCACCTCGCGCGGCGGCGGGAAAGAGGGCTGACGGTGGCGCCAAATGGCAATCTGGGCGGTCCTGCACTGGCCGCGGGCGACCGGATCGCTTGATATTGATGCGCAGTCGCAGAATTTTCCTTGCTGGCGCGATGGGAATCGCTATACTGCACCCCGTCGCCACCTTGTCATCACCCCCGGCGACCGCGTCGAGTCACTCCACGATACAAGTAACTGGGAGAAAGGTTCCTCAGCAATGGCGAAGCGAAAACTCTGTGCGGCAATGTACGTGTGCGCCCTTCCGGCGGCGTGGGTCGCTCTGGCGGCGGGTCCGACAGCCTCCGCCGGTTCGATCCCCGTTGAGAACCACTCCTTTGAATCCCCCCAATCCATCCTCCTGGGCGGCGTCTATCCCGAAGCCGACGGTTGGACCGAAACCGGACCCATCGACGGCGAACCCCCGGACTTCCCCGGTTTCGAAGTCCCCCCCGGCGGACCGTTCACCCTCGATACCGGTGTCTTCTTCAACAGCCCGGTCGTCACCAACCCCACCCCACCCCCGGACTTCCTGGAGAACCCCTCCTTCGTCGTCAACGCCGAGGGCGACCAGCTTGCCTACCTCTTCGCACGCGACGACGCCGACATCGCCTTCCGCCAGACGCTCGCGGCCGTCTATCAGCCCGGCTTTGACTACACCCTGACCGTCGCGATCGGGCAAAGCTTCTTCCTCCCACCGATCAATGCCGAGGGAGGAACGCCCGAAATGGCCATCCGTCTGGTGTACGAGAACGACGAGCAGGAGCTTGAGGTCGTCGCCGAACAATCCATCGCCGCGACGCAAGTCGGCGACGGCACGATGGTGTTCGACTTCTCCGCGTCCACCGGCGAGCTCCCCGCCGAACACGCCGCCCTCGGCCGGGACGTCACCCTCTGGATCGGCCCAACTCTCGGCACCAGCGGCGTGTGGATCCTCGACAACGTGCGCGTGAGCTTCATCCCCGAGTTCCTCCTGGGCGACCTTAGCCGCGACGGCGTCCTCGACGCCTTCGACGTCGCCCCCTTCGAGCTGGCGCTGGCGGATCGCGCCGCGTATGAAGCCGCCTACCCCGAAAGCGATCCCGATGCGCTGGGAGACTTCAGCGGCGACGGCGTCCTCGACGCCTTCGATGTCAGCGGATTCGAAACGGCCCTCGCCGGCCAGCAGACGTTCGTTCCCGAACCGGCAAGCGCGCTTCTGGCCGGGCTTGGGATGACCGCCCTGCTCGCTCGACGACGCAGCCGATCGACCCGCTCGACTCCACGGGCCTAGAATGGGCCGATGCGCGCTGAACTCGGAAACATCTCGCGTAGGTCAGGCCTGGGCCTGACACGCACGCGCATCGGCCGACCGATTGTCAGGCCAAGGCCTGACCTACCCGGCTGTGACCCCAAGGCGGGCGAGACGCCCGCCCCACTGCTCCGCGTACTTTCCTCGCCCGCTTTCACCCTCGTCGAACTGCTCGTCGCCATCGCCATTGTCGCCATCCTGATCGCGCTGCTGATTACCAACCTCGAGCGCGCCCGCTCCGCCGCCGGCGCCGCAAGCTGTCTCAACAACCTGCGCAGCATCGGGCAGGCGATCGCCCTCTACGCTCAGGACAGCGCGGGGAAGATTCCCTACGGCCCCAAGGCCCGCCCCAGCAGCATCGCCGACTTCTACGTCGTGGACGGACTGGTCACCAGCCAGGTCTCCATCCGCAGCGGCGGAAAGCCCGTCGGCCTCGGCCTGTTGCTGCACTCGTACCTCTTCGACCTTCCCCAGGTCGTCTTCTGTCCCCAGGCCGACCAGCATCAGGATGCCGAGGCCGAGCTTGCCAAAGTCGGCACCACCCAGGCCGTTTCCAGCTACTTCTACCGCCACGGATCGAACACGCTCGAATCGGCCTCGAAACCCGTCGAAACCTGGGACGACCACATTCAACTCGACAACCTCGGCCTCAACCGTCGCGGCCTGCCCATCACCGCGCTGGTCATGGATCAGCAGTTCGTCGT
Source organism: Phycisphaeraceae bacterium (assembly GCA_041747335.1). Taxonomy (GTDB): domain Bacteria; phylum Planctomycetota; class Phycisphaerae; order Phycisphaerales; family Phycisphaeraceae; genus JBGTFI01. Next base: position 4,290 of record JBGTFI010000458.1, read on the forward strand.
CAATCCCCCCCTGCCCGCGTTCAACATCTTCTCCCGCACCAACCACCAGCGGCAGTTCAGCAACACGCTCTACATCGACGGCCACGCCCAGGCGCTACCCAACAGCGACGGCAGATACACCGCCAGCATCGGCAACGCCCTTCACCTGGGCCCGACGCGCATGCTTGAAGTGCTCGAAACCGCGGACCAGAAGAATTAGAAGCGACTCTGATCAGTGGGGTCAGCGGGGCGGGCGTCTCGCCCGCCATCAGGCCGAAGGCCGGAATAGACAACACCTTGCGGCGGCTTTTCGGTGGGAACTTGCGGCTTCGCCGCAATGGCGGGCGGGACACCCGCCCCACTGCCCAGCAGTGCGCATCACGTCATCCGCTCCGGCTGCTCCTCCGCTTCGCGTTCCGCCGCCGGCTGATCGCGCGCCAGGCGCTGTTCATCCTCGCGGGCCAGCGCCTCGTAGTCCGGCTCGCGCTCCCCGTTGACGATCCGGTCGTCTGTCAGGTGCTGCTCGATGTCACGCAGGATGATGTCCGTGGTCGGCCGGTCGAACTTCCAGTCGTCGAGCACGATCTTCCCGGCCCCCTTCTGCCCCTCGTAATGCACCACCGCGATGCCCTTGGTCTTCCATCGCTCCTTGTCGAGCTTCATGATCTGACCGTACGTCGCCTCCTGACCGGCGTGGGTGGTGATCTTCTCCTCATCCGTGCGGATCCACCGCCCGTAGGAGGTGATGTAGGAGAACGCGAAAACCAGCCCGATCGGCGCGGTGATCGCCGCCATGATGAACTGCGTGAAGATCGACGACGGGCTGTGCCGCTTCGGCGGGGCGTCGGCCGCCAACCCGTGAACCTGCGCGTATTGCCGCCACAGGTCGTACTTCTGCTCCTCGGTGAAGTCGCTCTCCTGCGCGTTGCCCTCGGGAAGGTTCCGAGCCTGGGCGAACTCCAGCCACAGATCGCGCTTCTTGTCGCGCGGCAGGTCGCCCTGATCGTCGTTCCCGAAGATGTAATCATGCACCTCCGCGTGCCGGTTCTGCGCGGGGTACGCGACCAAACCGTCGTATAGCGACCACGCCGTCCAGAAAAGGCACATGGCGGCGATCAGCGCCAGCCGCAGGCGATATCCACCGGCGATTTTCGTCGTGGCGGGCATGGGGGTGGGTGCTCCTTACCGCGTCATGTGCGCGGACGACGCCGTTCATGCACGGCATCGACCGATTCCGCACGGGGCTTCACCGACCGAAGTGGCTCAGGGTCCGGTCCCACCAGTCGTGGACCGTCTCGCCCGTGCCCAGGCGCCCGGCCCACGGGGAAAACCCTTCCCGCGACGCACGCCGCCGGGGGATTCTCGGAACCGCGTCGCCCTGTGTCAACGCCCAGTTCAAAAACGCCTGCGTCTCCGAGATCATCCGGACCCGAAGGTCGCCGGGCGTCTTACGTCTGCGGTCGGGCCAACCCCGGTAGAGACTGATCACGATGGTTCTCCGGGAAAGTCAGAAAGGCACGCAAAGAAACCGATGCACGATGGGCACATTCTAGCCCACGCCGCCTCGGGTGTCATGGTGTCATGGCGTCGGGGTGTCGGGGTGTCGCGTGTCGCGTGTCGGGGGTCGGGGGGCACGAACCCCCGAGCCGTCACGCACCCGGTAAGAACACGATATCCTCCGCAGCTTCGTTGCGATGATCCCCCCCAGATCGTATTTTGACACCCCGACACCCCTACACGCGACGCCCTGACACTTCCACTCCTCGTTGGAGCCGCCATGCCCCAGGTCACCTACGACGGCCAGAGCTTCCTGATCGACGGGCGTCGCATCTGGCTGGTCAGCGGCTCGATCCACTATCCGCGCGTCCCTCGCGATCTGTGGCGAGACCGCATCCGCGCCGCCAAACAGGCCGGACTCAACTGCATCGATACCTACGTCTTCTGGAACCTGCACGAACGTTCACCGGGAAAGTTCGACTTCACCGGCGAGAAGGATCTGCGCCACTTCATCGAGCTGATCCACGCCGAGGGGCTTTACTGCATTCTTCGGCCCGGGCCTTACATCTGTTCGGAGTGGGACAACGGCGGGCTGCCCGCGTGGCTCGCCCGACTGGAAACCGTCAAGGAAGGACCGGTCCGCCTGCGCCAGGGCGATCAGCGTTTCCTCGAAGCCTGCGCGCGCTATCTCGGCGCGGTGATGGACCAGGTGCGCGACCACCAGGCCACCGCCAAGGGCGGCGGACCGATCGTCCTGATGCAGGCTGAGAACGAGTGGTTCTGCCACAACCCCGATCAGGCCAAAGCCTACCTCCGCGAGCTGGTGCGCTACCTGCGCGAGAACGGGGCTCAGGTGCCGATCTTCGAGTGCAACAACCTCTGGCAGCGCATCGACGGGGCGCTGTGCGCCTGGAACGGACACCAGAACCTCGCCGGAGACCTGAGACAGTTCCGCCAGATTCAGCCCAATGCCCCGCGACTCGTCAGCGAGTACTGGCCGGGCTGGTTCGACGCCTGGGGACGCCCCGCGACACAGATCGCCGACCCGGCCGTCAACGAGCTGCGACTGGCGCAGATGCTCGCCTCCGGCGCGCAGTTCAACCTCTACATGTTCCACGGCGGAACCAACTTCGGCTTCTGGGGCGGCAGGAGCGTCGAGTCCCCCGCGTGCTACGTCACCACCAGCTACGACTACGGCGCCGCCCTGGCCGAAGGAGGCACCCGCGGACCGCAGTACGCCGCCGTCAAACGAATCTGCACCTTCGCCTCCCACTTCGCGCACGTCTTCGCCAACCTCGACCCCGACCACCACACACCCTGCATCGCCACCGATGGCGATGAGGAGCACCCCCTGAGCGTCGTCAGCCAGACCGGCACTCAGGGCACGGTCGTGTTCCTCTTCAGAAGTCCGCAAGACAAAACACAGGCGGTCTGCTGCCTGCTGCCGCACGGGCAGACGATCGAGGTGCCGCTGGGCGAGGAACTCGTCTCGTGGTTCGTCGTGGATGTGAACCTCGCCGGCGCGGCGCAGCTCAGCTATACGACGCTGCGGCCGTGGGCATTTGTCGGCAGGAAGCTGCTGGTGGTGTTCGGCCCGGCGGGCGCCCAGGGCGTGGTGTCCATCAACGACGCCCCGCTGCGCGTCAACGTGCCCAAAGGCAAGACGCCCGAGGTCCACGCGCATGAAGGGGTCACCATCGCCGTGCTGAGCACCGAGCAGGTGGACGCGGCATACCTCACCGGCGACGGCAGGCTCATCATCGGCGCTTCGGCGCTCGATGCGCAGGACAAGCCCGTCGCGCTGCGCGGATGGGCATCGCAGACGGCCGTCGATGCCGACGGAAACACCCAGCGCCTGCGGGCGACGCCGC
>JBGTFI010000459.1:0-11110 GCA_041747335.1 Phycisphaeraceae bacterium
CCGCGGCTGCCTGCTCGTTCTGAATCCTTCGTGCGGCCGCCTCTGCGGGGGATTCGCTTTCCTGCTCCGGATCCGGCGGCGCGGCGGAGATCGACACCGGTGCCACCGGCGGCGGAACCCGCCGCGGGGGCGCGGGGGCCGCCTCCGCCGCCCGCTTCTCCACGGAGAGCGCCGCCAGCGCCTGCGGAACCCCCAGTTTCGTGTCGTCCATGGCCGAATCGCCATGCGCCGGGGCGATGATCACCCCATTCTCACCGACCGGGGCGTCCGCGGACGGGATGGTCTCCATCGACCCGCAACGCGGGCACTTGACCTGTCGGCCGTGCGTCCCGTCGGGCACGCGCAGCCGGATATTGCACTGGGAACACCGAAAACGGATGGGCATCGGGGCAAGGCTCCTTCGGCCGACAACTTACCATAGGAACGCCGAATCCCCAAACATTTATGGGAATTGCGACGGATGGGGCGGTGGACTATTGTTGCCCTGCCCGATCACGTTTTCCACCCTCGCCCCCGCAAGGCGTTCCCCATGACCCTCACCGCCGAAACGCGCTTGACCCTCACCAACCCCTTCGACCAGTCGATGATACGGGAGCTTGCGTATCACACCGGCCGGGAGGTGGACGCGAAAGTCGACGCGGCGGTCAGGGCCCTCGAGCGCTGGCGCGACACACCGCTTGAAAGCCGCATCGCTCAGGTCCGCCGGGCTGCGGCCTGGTTCGAGAAGCACACCGACACCGTCGCCCGCGACATCACCCTGCAGATGGGCAAGCCCCTCACCCAGGCAAAGCGTGAGGTGGCGACGATGCTCGGCAGAATCTCGCAGTCGATCGAGGACGCCCCCAAGGCCCTTGTTCCCGATGTGCTGCCGAGGGTGGACGGCATCATCCGGCGCATCGAGCACGAGCCGCTGGGCGTGGTGCTGGACATCGCGGCGTGGAATTATCCGCTGCTCATCGCGGTCAACGTCGTCGTTCCGGCTTTGCTTTCGGGGAACGTGGTGCTGCTCAAGCACTCGGCCAAGACGGCCTTGACGGGACAGGCGTTCGAGGATGCCTTCGCCGATTCGGACGTGCCGAACCTGGTCACGAACCTGCTGGTCACCCACGAGCAGACGGCCGGCCTCATCGCCGACGCGCGTGTGAACCATGTTTCCTTCACCGGATCGGTGCCCGGCGGTCGGTCGGTCTACAGGACGGTCGCAGCGTCGCGTTTCATCGATGCGGGGCTGGAGCTTGGGGGTAAGGATCCCGCTTATGTCGCCGCGGACGCGGACCTGGCTTTCGCCGCGAGCAATGTCGTCGATGGCGCGTGCTACAACGCGGGGCAGTCGTGCTGCGCGGTCGAGCGGGTGTACGTGCACCGCTCTCTCTACGACGAGTTCCTCCAGCGCGCCAAGGCCGAACTCGAAGACTACGTACTCGACGACCCCCTGCTCGAACGCACCACGATGGGCCCGCTGGCCGGCCGAGCGGCGCTTGATGAGCTTGAAGCGCAGGTACATGACGCGGTGAAGCGCGGCGCCCGGCTGCTGCTGGGCGGCAGGCGGATGGCGGGGGTGAAGGGCAACTTCTTTCAACCGACGCTGCTGGCGGACGTTCCGCGCGAGGCGGTGGTCATGCGTGAGGAGTCGTTCGGGCCGCTGGTGCCCGTGGCGGCGGTGGAAGGCGACGACGAGGCGCTGGAGCTGATGAACGATAGTGTCTTCGGCCTGACCGCCAGCATCTGGACCGCGGACCTTGAGCGGGCGGAACGCTTCGCCCGGCGGGTACACGCCGGGACCATCTATCAGAACCGCTGCGACTACCTCGACCCCGCCCAGCCGTGGTCCGGCTACGGCGACAGCGGCAAGGGATCAACGCTCTCGCGCTACGGGTTTTATGGCCTGACGAGGCGCAAGAGTGTTCATTTGAGGCAGCGGTAGGCGGCCGGGCACTTTGCCCGGCGGTTGGGGATAAGAATACGCCTCGTGTCCGTTACGTCGCATCGATCATCATTCTTCGGCCGTGGCGCAGTTGCAAGATCGGCCGCGGGGCAAGGTGATCTGCCTACGGGACTGGCTCACTCGCTTGGAAGCAAGGCCTCCAAGCGCGCATAAGCAGCTTCCACGCTTGCCCTCTCTCGGTGGTTTCGTGACGACACACTCTCATACAATGCGCCATCTCGTAGCTGAATCTCAATCCAGTTCTTCGTATGTTTGAGCGTGCGTCGAACGCGAAGATCAACGTCCACTATGTTCGCGATCGGAATCACTACCTCGCGATGTCCAGTTGAAAATGACAGGCGAAGCTGATCCCGGTGGACGCGCACGTGATCAAACGCCGGGCCAAATCCCTTCACTGATAAACTGCCGATTCCAAGAGTTAGAACGATCAGCCACAACGTGACTTCGAAGACCTGAACGGGGCGCCACGTATCCCAGAGGCGTTCGATTCGCCCGAGGGGCCGAATATACGCTTGTTGCCGCCGGACGCACCGGCGGAAATACCAAAGGCCGCCAAGGGCCCACGCTACCACCACAACGGCAGCAAACAGCGTGCCGTACAGATATGAGTTGACCATCATATCTGGGATAATTGCAATATCTACTACCTGATTATCGGCCATCATGAAGCCTCACCACGACTGAGTTCCCGCGCGCTCCCCGGCGGTTGGCCTCGCGACCGCCCGCGACGACCGACGCAATGCCGGCCGGCAATGGGTACCGCCCGAGTGATAATACCCCGGCCTGCGGCGGAAAGTAAGGTCCGCCGGGCCGGCACCTCACCCGATGAAAAAGTGTTCATCTGAGGCAGCGGTAGGCCGCATCCCCCCGCGAAACCTCCACGTCTCGGCGGCATCCGAACCTTGTCGCGTGGTTCCATCCACCGCGGGCCGCCTGACCGGGCGTCCGCAGCACAAAAGGAGTTCACGATGGCGTTTGATCTGAGCAGGCAGACGATCCTGATCACCGGGGCGAACCGGGGCATCGGCAAGGCGATGGCTGAGGTGTTCCTGGATCGGGGGGCCAAGAAGCTTTATCTGGGGGCCCGCAAGACGGGCGACCTTGAACCGCTGGTCAAGCGGTACGGAGGGCGGACGGTCCCGATCGCCCTGGACGTGACCGATGATGCCCAGGTGGCGCAGGCCGCGGGGCGAGCGGGGGATGTGACGCTGCTGATCAACAACGCGGGTGTGGCGGGGTTCAATGACGGGTTGCAGCCCGACAGCCTGGAAAACGCCCGGCGGGAGATGGAGGTCAACTACTTCGGGGTGCTGAACATGACACGGGCGTTCCTTCCGGCTTTGAAGGCCAACCGGGGGGTGCTGGTCAATGTCGCCTCGGTGGCGAGTTTCATCAACTTCCCGATCATCAACACCTACGCGGCCTCGAAGGCGGCGGCCCATTCCCTGACCGTCGGCCTGCGCGGGCTGATCGGCGAGGAAGTGCGGGTGGTCGGGGTCTACCCCGGTCCGATCGATACGGACATGGCCACCGAGATGCCCATGGACAAGGCCCCGCCGTCCAGTGTGGCAGAGGCGCTGCTCGAAGCGCTTGCGAACGGTGAGGATGAGGTCTTCCCCGACGAGATCGGAAGGCAGTTCTACGAGCAGTGGCGCACCGACCGCCGCGCGGCGGAGCAGCAGGCCGCCCAGCCGGCGGAGGCGTGAGCAAGACGCGTCTGCATAAGGAGTTGGAAAAAAATCAGCCCGTGTCCGGCTGGTGCGCCTGACACGGGCTGGCCCCAACTCCCTTTCCCTCGCTCCGCAAGAGTGAACGCGAAGCGGGCGTTGAACGTGCGCGCGGGAGCCCATTTTTTTCTTGTGTGGGGGCGGGGCCGGTTGGTTGAATCACCCGGCTGCGGCGATCCAGACCCGCGCGAAAAGCGACCCCTACGGGATTTGAACCCGTGTTGCCAGGATGAAAACCTGGTGTCCTAGGCCAGTCTAGACGAAGGGGTCGAAGGGAACGGGGTATTATAGGGACAGATGTCTGGGGGGCAACTGGGCAGGGAGCAGGGGTCGGGGTTGGGGGTCCGACGCGAAACACAGAACGCAGAACCCACAACCCCTCAACACGCTCCCGGCTTGCAAAACCCGCGCCGATTCCGTATCAGTGCATCCCCTTCGGCGGGCGCATTCGTCGCCCCAAGGGTGTGTGAGGGATCGGTCAGCGGGCCATCTCCGCGTTTTTGTGAGCGAAAGGGACGACATGGCCAAACCAGTGCGCATCGGCATGATCGGGTACGGGTTCATGGGCAAGGCCCACTCCAACGCCTATCGCAAGGTCAACCAGTTCTACAAGCTCGGGCACCAGCCGGTCCTCCAGGCCCTGTGCGCCCGCAACGCCGCCAAGGCTAGGGAGTTCGCCGACACCTGGGGCTACGCCTCGGTCGAGACCGACTGGAAGAAGCTCGTCGAACGGGACGACATCGACCTGATTGACATCGGCGCCCCGAATCATGTTCACCGGGACATCGCCCTGGCGGCTGCCAAGAACGGCAAGTGGATCGTCTGCGAGAAGCCCCTGGCGATGAACGTGGCCGAGGCCGAGGAAATGACCCAGGCGGTGGAGAAGGCCGGGGTTCCGAACATGGTGTGGTTCAACTACCGCCGCGTCCCGGCGATCGCGCTGGCGAAGCAGGTGGTGGACGAGGGTCGCATCGGAAGGCCGTTCCACTACCGCGCGACGTACTTGCAGGACTGGACGATCGCCGAGGACGTCCCCCAGGGGGGCGCGGCCCTTTGGCGGCTGGATGCGAGTGTGGCGGGGTCGGGGGTGACGGGGGATCTATTGGCGCACTCGATCGACTCGGCGATGTGGCTCAACGGGGCGATCACGCGGGTGGTGGCGAAGACCGAGACGTTCGTGAAGGAGCGCAAGCACGCCGAGACCGGCAAGGTGCAGCCGGTCACCATCGACGACGCGTGCATGTTCCTGGCAGAGTTCGCCAACGGATCGATGGGGACGTTCGAGTCCACCCGCTACGCCCGCGGCCGCAAGAACTACAACACCTTCGAGCTCAACGGGGCGGACGGATCGGTCTACTTCGATCTTGAGGATGCGCAGTGGCTTCAGTTCTTCGAGTACAAGAGCAGGCAGACGGGCAAGAAAGTGGACGACCACCTGACCGGCTGGCGGAAGATCCACGTGACCAACTTTGAGCACCCGTACATGGGCCACTGGTGGGTGCCCGGATGCACGATCGGGTACGAGCACACGTTCATCAACGCGCTGGCGGACTTCCTCCAGGGCGTGGACGAGGGGAAGAAGGGCACGCAGCCGGACTTCCGAAACGCGCTGCAAACGCAGAAGGTGTGCGACGCGGTGCTCAGGAGCGCCAAGACGGGCAAGTGGGAGGCGACGGGGGTGGAGCTGTGAAGCGCCGCGCGAAGCGGCGCGCGGGAGATGAGATGGCGGGGATCACGCAGGTTTGAAGAGGGTTCGATCACATCCCGCAGCGCAGGCTGCGATCACCAGGGTCGGAGGCGTCGCGACATGTCTGAACATTCCAATCGCAGCAAGCTCATGTGGGCCAGTTTCCTCACGCTGATCGCCGCGGGCGTCGGGTTCTCCGTACGAGCGGGCATCCTGGGGGACTGGGCCAATCAGTTCGGGTTCACCAAGTCGGAGCTGGGGACGATCACCGGCGGCGGACTGGTCGGGTTCGGCGTGGTGATCATGCTCGCGAGCCTGATCACGGACAAGGTCGGCTACAAGGCGCTGATGCTGCTGGCGTTTGTGCTTCATCTGCTCTCGGCGGTGATCACCCTCGCCGCCACGCCGGTGTTTGCCGCGGCCGGGAAGGACGCGACCTACTGGGTGCTGTACGTGGGCATGTTCATGTTCGCCATCGCCAATGGGCTTTGCGAGTGCGTGATCAATCCCCTGATCGCAACGCTTTATCCGAAGCAGAAGACGCATTACCTCAACATCCTCCACGCCGGGTGGCCGGCCGGGTTGATCATCGGAGGACTGCTCGGTTACTTCCTGGTCGGAAAGGTGCGATGGGAGGTTCCCATCGCGATCTTCCTGGTGCCGACCCTGTGGTACGGTCTGATCGTGCTTAAGGAACGGTTCCCCGTCTCAGAGGTCGCCAAGGCGGGGCTGAGCTTCGGGACGATGATGAAGGAGTTCGCTCAGCCGATGCTGCTGTTCCTCCTGTTCCTCCACGCCTGCGTCGGTTACGTCGAGCTTGGGACGGACAGCTGGATCACCAACATCACCAACAGCATCCTGACCGGGCAGGGCTTCCTGCTGTTCATCTACGCTTCGAGCATCATGTTCGCGCTGCGGTTCTTCGCCGGGCCGATCGTTGAGCGCATCAATCCGCTGGGGTTGCTCGCCATCAGCGCCCTGCTGGGTTGCATGGGGCTTCTGATGATCTCCCACGGCGAGACGGCCGGGTTCATCTGGTTGGCGGTGACGGTCTACGGCGTGGGCAAGACGTTCCTCTGGCCGACGATGCTGGGGGTGGTGGGCGAGCGGTTCCCTCGCGGCGGCGCGATTACCATGGGCGCCATTGGTGGCGTGGGGATGCTCTCGGCCGGTCTGCTCGGCGGGCCCGGCATCGGGTACAAGCAGGATTACTTCGCCTCGCACCAGCTTCAGGCCGCCGCCCCCCAGACTTACGAACGCTACGCGGCCGCCAATGAGAACCGCTTCCTGATCTTCCCCCCGGTACGCGGGCTGGACGGGCAGAAAGTCGGCGTCCTGACCGAGCACGCACCCGACGGAAGCTGGACCCCCGGCGCGGAGCTTGAGCGCGCCACGGGCATCAAACAGGCCGATGGAACCTACCAGCAGGACCAGAACCTCCAGGCCATCAACGCATGGTGGGCGCAGGCCGCACCGGAACGAGAAGCCGACCTCAAGCCCGTCGGCGAGGCGGTGATCTTCGGCGGGCGCATGGCCCTGCGCTGGACCGCCGCCGTCCCCGCGACCATGTTCGTCGGATACCTGATGCTCGTGCTCTACTTCAAGGCGCGCGGCGGATACAAGGCGATCCACCTCGACGCCGCCGGCAACGAGTACGAAGGCGAACAGGAAGTCACCGCCGACCAGACCCTCGCCGACGGCGCCAAGGCGCCCGGCAGCGGCGAGGCGTAAAGCCTGGCCGATTCACATTTGGCACCCCCCACCCCGCCTCTCCGGACGCCGGACGGGCGGGGTTTCTCGTTGGTTGTCACCTGTAACACAAACCCCCCGCCGGACATCTCAGTGACGGAACGGGGTTTGCCCCCCTTCAGATGGCCGTCTAGAATCGGCCCCCACCGCCTCCCCCCGACGCAAGGAGATCCTCAACATGGCAAGCGATGCCGTTCTCGAACTGACCGATGAAAACTTTGAAAGCGAAGTGCTCAATTCCGACCTGCCCGTCCTCGTGGACTTCTGGGCCGAGTGGTGCATGCCCTGCCGCATGATCGCCCCGACCATCGACAAGCTCGCCCAGGATTACAAGGGCAAGGTCAAGGTCGGCAAGGTGGACACCGAATCCAACCGTGACACGCCGGTCAAGTACAACATCAACGCGATCCCGACGATCCTCCTGTTCAAGGACGGCGAGGTTGTGCAGAAGTTCGTCGGCGTGACCCAGGAGCGCGAGTTCAAGGAAGCCCTCGACGGCGTGGCGGCGGCGTAACGAGCGGCGCGCGTCTTCCCCGCAGGTCAGGCCTTGGCCTGACACCGCGGCACGCGGCACGCCCGATTGTCAGGCCAAGGCCTGACCTACAAATCCTGTCCGCCAGTGCGATGACCCTCGACGCCCGGAAACACCGGCGGACAAGCCGCCAGTGGCACGCGAACATCAAGGCCCTGCCCCCTTCCCCATGCCCCTTGCATTCCACCACCATCAGCTTCCCAACGGCCTGGCCATCGTCGCCGAGACAAGCGCCGACGCCCACACCGCGGGCGTCGGCTTTTTCGTGCGCGCCGGGGCGCGCGACGAGGATGCGAAGGTCATGGGCGTGAGCCACTTCCTCGAACACATGATGTTCAAGGGAACCGCCCGGCGCACGGCCGACGATGTCAACCGCGAGTTCGACGAGATCGGCGCCAACTACAACGCCTACACCACCCACGAGCTGACGGCCTACTACGCCCACGTGTTGCCCGAGTTCCTCCCCCGCGCCACCGACCTGCTGGGGGACATGCTGCGCCCGGCCCTGCGGGATGACGACTTCGACATGGAGAAGAACGTCATCCTCGAGGAGATCGGCATGTACGAGGACCGCCCGACCTGGCGGCTTCAGGACATGCTCCTGGATCACTACTTCGCCGGGCACCCGCTGGGCTTTCGCGTGCTGGGGACCGCCGAGACGATCAAGGCGCTCTCAGCCGAGCAGATGCGAGCCTACTTCGAGCATCGCTATTGCCCCGAGTGCATCACCGTGGCCGCGGCCGGGCGGATCGATTTCGACGACCTTGTGCGCGATGTCGAGAAGATCGCCGGCGCATGGGAGCGCCGCGGGGCGCGGCGGGCGTATGCCCAGCCGGCCGTCGAGCGGCGGGAACTGTCGGTGCGTGATGAGAAGCTAAGCCGCCACTATCTGATGATGATGTGCCCCGGCCCGGCGGCGGATGACGAGCGGCGCTACGCCGCGCGGGTTCTGGCGGACATCCTCGGCGATGCCGACGGCTCGCGTCTCTACTGGGCGCTGGTCGATCCCGGCTTGGCGGATGAGGCGGATTTCTCGAGTTACCCCCAGGACAGGGTCGGCGCGTTCTTCGCCTTCGCCTCGTGCGATCCGGATCGCGCGGCCGAGGTCGAACGCATCCTCCTCGAGACCATTGAGAAGTTCCCCGGCCACCTTGAAGCGGACGAGATCGAACGCGCCAAGAACAAGATCGCCACAGAGGCGACACTGGCCGGGGAAAGCCCCGGCGGGCGGATGCGCGGGATCGGAGCGCAGTGGACGTACCTGAGCAGGTACTTGCCGCTCAGCGAAGAACTCGAGCGCATCATGGCGGTGAGCGAAGCCGACCTGCGGGCGCTGTTTACGGAGATTCCGCTGGAGAAGCGCACGGTGGTGCGGCTGGGGCCGGGGGTGGAGGGGTAGGTTGCCTTCGCAGCGAGCCGCGCGCGTCAGCAAGCGGTCCTCCGGGCATCTTCCGCGTGACCCTTCGCTCCCTTACGGTCGCGGCTCGTGGCGGGCGCACAATGCTATCCGGTGGACTTCCACTGTTTGACCCCTCCCCTCATCCCACTACCCTGAACCTCCTCACATCCGCACACCAGGGAGGCCCCATGCACCCATCCCCTCGACTTCTCCTCCTCTTCGCGCTGACAATCCTTCTTGTACCCGCGGCCGCGCGCGCCGGGCGGCCGAACGTCGTGCTCATCGTCGCCGATGACCTGGGCTGGGCGGATGTGGGGTATCACAACGCGGAGATCCGCTCGCCGAATCTCGATCGTCTGGCGGAAACCGGCGTTGAGCTCCATCAGCACTATGTCATGCCGCAATGCACGCCCACGCGGGTGGCGCTATTGACCGGGCGGTACCCCAGCCGGTTCGGCCGGCACGCGCAGCAGGCATCCAATGAGCAGGCCGTGCCCTTCGGCACCCCGACGTTCGCATCGGTGCTGAAGGAGGCGGGGTATGACACCGCGCTCATCGGCAAGTGGCACCTTGGCTCGCTGCCGAAGTGGGGGCCGAACCATTACGGGTTTGACTACGCGTATGGTTCGCTGGCCGGGGCGGTGGGGATGTATGACCATCGCTACCGGCTGAATCAGCCGCAGTTCTCGACCACCTGGCATCGCGACGGCGAGTTCATCGAAGAGGTCGGCCACGCGACGGACCTCACCCTGGCTGAGGCGATCAAGTGGCTCGAGCGCCCGCGCGACAGGCCGTTCTTTCTGTACCTGCCCTTCCACGCGGTCCACACGCCGATCACGGAGGAACCCAGGTGGCTGGCGATGAACCGGCACATCGAGAACACCGACCGCATGGTTTTCGCCGCGGCCGTCACGCACATGGACTACGCCATCGGCAAGGTCGTCGAAGCGCTCGATCGTCTGGGTGTGCGGGAGGACACCATCATCATCTTCACCTCCGACAACGGGGGCATCACCGGCCGCTATCCCGGCGGGTGGTATCCCCCGCCGGATCCGCCGCTGGCGGATTTCAGCTCCAACGCGCCGCTTCGCGGGCAGAAGATAGATGTTTATGAGGGGGGGATTCGTGTCCCGGCGCTGGTGAGCTGGCCGGGGACGCTCTCGCCGCGCCGGGTGGAGGCGCCGCTGCACGCGGTGGACTGGCTGGCGACGCTGGCGAAGCTGTGCGGGGTAGAACTGCCGGAGGATGTCGCGCTGGACGGGGTCGATGTGACGCCCGCACTGCGAGGCGAACAGACGGAACTTGGCCAGCGCGAGCTGTACTGGGTCTGGGGTGGCGCCAGCCAGCGGGTGGCGCTGCGCAGCGGGTCGTGGAAGTTGCTGCGGCCGGGACCGAACGCGGCGTTCGAACTATTCAACCTCGAAACCGATCCGTACGAGACGACGGATATGGCGTCATCGCGGCCGGAGATGGTGCAAAGGCTCATGGAGCGGTTGGCGGCGCAAAGGGCGCTCGACGCCGAACCCTCTGAAAACTAACCTTCCCCCTGTTGCCGCCGCCCACTCCCGACAGCCTGCGTGTCCTCTACATCGCCCGCGCGCCCTTTGTCAGCGGGGCTGAGCGGGCGCTGATGACCATGCTGCGCCACCTCGACCGCGCGCGCATCGCCCCCGCCCTCGTGCTGGGCGGTGATTCCGACCTCGTCGCCCAGGCCCGCGAACTGGACATCCCCGTCCACATCATTCCGCTGCCTCGGCGGGCGCTTTCTTCCGCCATCGGATACTTCCGCTCGCTGGCGCGGCTGCGCTCGGTGGTCCGCGACTTTCGGCCGGATATTCTTCACGCCAACGATGTCCCGAGTTGCCAGGCGATGAGCGAGCTGGGGGCGAAGCACGGCCTGCCGCGCGTGATCCACCTGCGTTGGCAGATCACCGCGCCCGAGGCCGGTTGGTGGGCCAGGCGCGGCGCGGAGACGCTGCTGTGCATCAGCAGGTGGATGATCAAACAGCTCGGCGACACCGCGGGCACGCCGCTGGCAGCGTGCGGGGTGGAGCTGCTGCCCGATGCGGTG
>JBGTFI010000460.1:0-4943 GCA_041747335.1 Phycisphaeraceae bacterium
GCGGCGGCACGATCACCGGCGGTTCGCCCGCGAACGACGGCCGCGCCGGTACGGCCCCATGCACCGTCCCCACGATCGGCGCCGAAGGCTCGCCCGCCAACGACGATGCCGGCAGCGGCTCACCCAGCGCCCTGGTCGAGAACGTAAGCTCGTACGCCGTATCGAAGGGCGTCGCCGACCGCACCATGACCCGGTAGGTCCTTCCTTCATCGAACGGCGGCTGCCACCCCGTCAGGCTCGCCGTCGATCCCGATGTCGACGCCACCACGTGCCCGTCTTCCAGCATCACCCGAAGCTGCAAAGTCTGCGAGCTGTCGGTGCTCTGAACCGTCAGGTCCGCGATGTGCCCGGCATCCACGAAGATCTCGTACACGTCCTCATCCGCGATCGGATGGAGTGAACCCGCCACCCGCGATCCATCAACGAGCGGACGCGGCGACGCCTCCTCCATCACCCGATCCGACAGCGCCACCACGTAAGGACCGACATCCTCGCCCCGGCCTGACACCTCCAGGCGGTACTCGCCATCCTCCGGGAGCACGAAGTCGAAGAAGTCCGGCTCGGTCGCGCTCGTGTTCGACGCCAGCGGAATGTTGCCCGGCCCGAACACCCGCACATCCGCCCGGAGCGTTCCCCCCGTGTGGTTGCGGCCGGTGGCGACGTTGAATCGCAACCGCTCCCCGCGCTGCCCGGTGAACGTATACAGGTCGCTGTCGGCGCCATTGCCGATCGTCGCCGCGATCGCCTGACCCGGTGAAAGCGCCATCTCACCCGGCTCATCCATATAAACACCCGGATTGGCCGCGTCCGACACCTCCAACAGGTACACCCCCCGATCGTCCAGCGCCGCGCTCTGCGTCCCCCCGCCCGGCTCCACACGGATCGTGTACGCCACCCCGGCCTGGGGCGTGAAAGTAAGCGTCGAGTCCGTCCCGCTCGTCGCTGTCGCCACGACGGCCCCGCCCGGACCCATCACCGTCAGGTCCGTGTCAAGACCCGTGTCCGCCCACGTCCGCAACGTGATGAGCGACCCGGTGGTCGACGTCACCTGGTACGTGTCCACATCGCTCTGCGGGGAGAGCATCCCCGCGATCCGGCTGCCGATCGACACCACCCCCACCGGCTCCACGGGTTGATCGCTCACCCCCACGCTGAAAAACCCCGTCGCGTCGTGACCCGCGTCGTACACCCGGATGATGTAATCTCCCGCCGCAGGCAGCACGAAATCGTCGATCTCCACCGCATTGCCCCCGCCGCTGGTCGTGGCCGCCGAAGCGATCACCATCCCCTGCGAATCCATCAGTTCCAACCGCGTGTCAAAAAAGAAGGTCGAACCCTGCACCACCGACACCCCGATCGACACTGGCCGCCCCGCGTGCTCCTCACCCACTGTCAAGGCGTACGCAACCACATCCCCTCGCACCGCCACCCGCCCGGCCAGGCTCTCCCCGAACCCGATCGGCGTCGGCACGGGCGATACCTGCGGCAGCCACACCGCAAAGGAATACGCCCCCGTATCGTCCACCAGGCTCCCGGACGCACCTTGCCGCGACTCGAGACGCAGCGTGTACGTCCCGCCTTCCGTCAGTGTGATCCTGTCGAGCAGTGAATCCGTCACCCCGCCGCCCGCCACCACCGCCCCGTCCGGCCCGTACAGCGTCACGTCCACGAAGTTCGTCGCCGTCAGCAGATCCACCGTCACCACCTCGCCCGCCGGTGCCTCGAAGGTGTACAGATCCACATCCCCGATCATCTCGATCGCCCCGGTGATCGGGGTGTTGAAGGCGGGCAGCGGCCGGGCATCCTCAAGCGGCTGGGCGCTGACGCTCACCGTGAAGTGCCCGATGTTGTCGCTCCCGTCATCCGCCACGCGGATCGTGTACGTCCCGGCCGCGTCCAGCACGTAATCCCGTATCCTCACGGCGTTTCCGCCCCCGGAAGTGGTCGTCGCCGACGCCACCGTCATCCCCCCGGGGCCGATCAGTTGCAGATTCGTCCCGAAGAAAAAGTCACCGGTCACCTGCGACGCCGTGATCGACACCGGCTTGCCCACGTACTCCGGCCCGATCACCATCTCATACGCCACGATGTCCCCGCGAACACCCACTTCCCCCGGAAGGGACTGCCCCAGGCCGATGGGAATGGCCGTCGGATTGCGATCCGGCTTCCACACCGCGAAGGAGTATGTCCCCGTGTCGTCGAGCTGGCTGCCCGCCGATCCCCCGCGCGGTTCGATGCGCAGCGTGTACTGCCCGTCCTCCGGCAGCGCCAGCAGGTTGAAGAGCGAGTCGGCATTCCCCGCACCCGCGACCACCGCGCCGCCGGGTCCGAAGAGCGTCATGTCCGTGTGAGTGCCGCTTAGAAGCTCGATCGTCACCACCTCCCCGGCCGCGCCCTCGAACGTGAAATCATCCACGTCCGCGATCATTTCGATCGATCCGGTGATGATCGCGCTAAACGCCGGCAACGGGTTGGCCTGGCGGATCGGCTGATCGCTCACGCCCACCACGAACCGCCCGCGCGAATCGTGCCCGTTCTCAAAGACCCGGATCGTGAACTGCCCCGTCTGCGCCAGCACGTGGTCGTCGATCTCCACCGCGTTGCCCCCGCCGGAAGTCGTCGAGGCGCTGCCGACCAGGAATCCGCCCGGATCGTAAAGTTCCAGAGTCGTCCCGAAGAAGAAGTCGCCATCGATCTGTGACACCGCGATCGACACCGGTCTGCCCACATGCTCCGCGCTGACATCCAGCGTGAAGAACACCTCTTCCCCGCGGATGTCGATCGCCTCGGCCGCACGCTCCCCGAAACCGATCGTCTGGGGTGTCGGGTTCGGCTGGTTGAGCGAAAGCAGATAAGGCCCATGCCCCAGCGCCGACGCCCCGCCCCCGCGCACCACCACCTGGTAGGTCCCGGATTCCGGGAGTGTCGAGGTGATCAGCCCGTCCGAATCGCCCGTCCCCGCGATGAAACCGGCAGGGCCCAGCAGCGTCAGGTCGCCCGTAAACCCGGTCCACTCCGCCCCCACCGTCACCCGATCCCCCGCCTGGGCGACAAACTCATACACGTCCTCATCCCCCAGCCGCTCAAGAAAGCCCCCCGTGTAGCGCGAGAACGGGAGAAAGGCCGTGTCATCCACCGGCCGATCCGACACCCCGATCTCAAACGCCCCCAGGTGCGTCGTGTTCTGCGTGACTCGAAGCTGATAAACCCCCTCCCCCGCGCCCCCCTGGGCCTCTGAAAGTGCCCGAAGGTCCAGCAGCCGTGTATCGAAACGATTGGATCCGGTCGGCCCCGTCGCCAGCACCGCGCCCGTCGGCGAGAGCAGCTCCAGTCGCGGTCGAAGCGTCCCATCCCCGTTCACCACCACGGAGAACTGCTCGCCGAGGTGCTCCGCGTCGATCGGCAGGTCAAACACCGCCGCTTGTCCGGCCGCCGTGAAGATCAGCGCCCCTGTCTGTCCGAACTCGATCTGCCCCGTAAGCTCCGCCTCGTGGAACACCGCCTCCACCTCGCCTTGGGCCACGACTTGCCCCTCCCCGTCGCGCCACTCGTAGCAGAACGTCGTCGACTCGGTCTCAGCTCCCACCCCTTCGGCGCTCAGGATGACCTGTCTGCCCGCGCTGGCGACCTGCGTCGGCACGCCCGCGATCGCGTCGCCGCGCGTCCCCCCCGTTCCGACTTGGAAAAGCGCCCCTGAGGCGGGAAGCACCGTCACGTGCAGTGTCAGGCCAGTCGAACCGCCCGTCGGCTGATTGAGTGTCACCAGCGTGTCACGCCCGCGAAGTGCATCGACCCGCTGGCTGATCTGTTCCCCGACGCCCTCGGCTTGCACCGCCATCTCGATCGCCGGAGGCTGCTCGAACGTCAGAGGCTGGTGGTAGGAATCCAGCAGTGGATCGACGGCTGAGAGCAGCAGCCGCGGCTCGAGCGGCTCAAGACCCTGCCAGCGGTCGCCACCGGTCAGCTGCTTGAAGCGCGGCCGATGCTTGCGCGCATCCCGACCCGACAGGCAGGGCATCAGCGCCCGCGCCCGCCGTTCGGCGGTCTCCCGCAATGGCCTCTCCCATATGTCCAACGGAAACCCTCAACTCAATGTCGAAGTTCCGAACACCTTATCCAACCAAGATTTACGAAAGATCCGACGAACCGGAAATGCCTCTCCTCGACCAACCTGCCCTTTCGAGATGCCGTGGAAAGCTCCTGGGAATCCGCGTCTTCTTTCTCCAAGTAACGTAAATACGCCCTCCCGCCTGCGTCGTCAAGAGTTATTTTGCGAATTGATCTTTTCTTTCTGCGTTGACCGCCGCCGATCAGGGGGAAAGGAGCCGCCCGGCTCGCTCCCGAACGCCCGCGTCCTGGGAGACTTCCAGCACCCGGCGCATCGCGGATGACACCGCATCTCGATGCTCCGCCCCAAGTTGCGCCGCGATCGTCACCGCTGCCTGGCAGGCTTCGGTCCGCACCGCCGGGTCATCGAGCATCGAAACCACCGCTCCGAGCGCCTGGGGCGTGTGAATCCCGGCCCATACTCCCAAAATCAGCCGGGTTTCCTCTGGGCGGGTCGCCAATAACTGGGCCTGCTGAAGCATCTCCGCCCGCCGATCCATCGAAGGCTCATCTCCCGTCAACCGGACGAACCCCCGCAGGGCCAGAATCCTCTGCCCGGTGGAATCTCCCGACTTCGCCAATTCCAGGAGCGCCGGTGCCGCTTCCACACTCCGCCAGGCTGCCAGGACGCGCACCGCCTCCTCCCGCACCTGCGATTCACCCTGGCGCAGGCGCTCGATCACGGCTTCGAGCGCCCCCGCGCTCCCGACACTCGAAAACGCCCGTAGAAGTCCAGCCTGCGACGCCGCGTCCGCACGCGCTATGCCCGCGCGCAAATCGCTAAGCGCCCCATCGCCACACCGGGACGCGATGGAACGAAGCGCCCGCTCGGCCGC
>JBGTFI010000461.1:0-5213 GCA_041747335.1 Phycisphaeraceae bacterium
CAGGTCGGCGCCGGCGTCCAGACCGATGAGCGGTTCTACTCCGGCCGCGTCGGGCGAGGGGTCCAGGTCCGGGAGCGGGCGGAGCCTGACTTCGCCGGTGAGGTTGACCGGTTCAGCCAGGGCGAGTTCGGGACGGAGCGGGGTGATGACCTCTCCGGAGGCGTCCAGGGCGTCGCGGGCGTCGGTGATGATGCTGACTTCGACGCCGCCGGGCGCCCGGTCCTCGCCGACGGACCATTGCGCGGCCAGGAGGATCGCGACGAGAGACAGGTGAATGAACAGGGAAACCGACCACGCGACAAGCGACTGCTTGGCTTCACGCTGCTGCCAGGTTGGAGTCGCCGCCGCGTGCATGAAGTTCCGCCCGCCGCTCATGTTCAATCTTATTCCGCCGATGGCCCCGTGAGGGTCGCCACCGACTGGGCGACCCGCCACACCGTGGATTGTAGGGCGGAAAGCGGCGTTTATTCAAGACGCGCTGGTGGCGTCCGGCGGCCCGTCGGGGTAAAGTCCGGTCATGGCAGGAACCACCACCCTCGACCCGCAACTGCTGGCGATTCTCGTCTGCCCGCTCACCCGCTCACCGCTTCGGCAGGAGGGCGATGAGCTTGTCGCGCAGGCGGGTGGGTTGCGGTATCCGATCAAGGACGGCATCCCCATCCTGCTCATCGACGAGGCGAAACTCCCCGACGGCGTCGCCACGCTTGACGAGTTCAGGAAGAAGTTCGCCGACATCATCCCAGCCTGATCCATCGTCGCTCTACTGCCCCGAAACGGGCGTGGGGGTCGCCTGGTTGCGGAAAGGCCCCTCGCGCAGGACGCGGCGCTGCTCGGGGCTGGTGCTACGCCAGGAGAACATGACCACTCCGTCGCCCCCGGAATCGCGCCCCAGCGAGACCTGCTCGACCAGCCGCATCGGCCCGATGCCCAGATACGCCCCCAGTCCCGGGTAGACACGCGCCCTGCCGCCGAGCTGCTCGACCATCTCAGCCGTCTGTGTCGCCACCGCCTGCTGGTCGTGGGTGTAGATCATCGGACAGATGAAGTCCAGCCAGCCTTTTTCCACCCACAGTCGCCAGTTCTGGAACTTGGTCGCGCGCGCTTCCTCGAGGGGCATGAAGACAGCCGCGGAAATCTGAATCTTCGGGTTGATGGCGCGAAGCTCGCGGGCGGTCTGTTCGACGAAGGTATCGACGAGCCACTCGCGGTAGTCGTTCCATCGCTGCCAGCTTTCGTGCTCCTCAGGGGTAATGTCCATCGGGTCCAGGCCGGTCTCGGTCTTGAAGGCGCCGCGGCAGGGGTCGCAGTAGTCGAAATCGTCGACGCCGGCGCTGGTCACCGGGAAGCGGATGTAGTCCAGGTGCAGCCCCGCCAGGCCGGGATATCGCCGGACGATCTCCTTGTAGTGCTCAAGCAGCATCGTGCGCGCTTCGGGAATGCACCAGGAGAAGTAGTGATAGCCCGGTTCGAGGGTGGCGACGCGCCGGCCGTCGCGCGTCTTCATGAGCCAATCGGGATGGCGTTCGACAAGCGGCGAACCCGCCCGGCCGACGAACATGTTCTCGACCCAGGCGTGAACCTCGATCCCGCGCCGATGGCCCTCTTCGACCACAACGGCCAGGGGATCCCACCCCTCGAAGCTGCGATGCTGCGGGATGATTTCACTGGGGACGATCGTCGCGCCGCCGTAGAGCACTTCGGGCAGGTAGCAGTTGGCGCCGGTCCGGGCAAGCTCGTCCATGAGATCCGCGATCTCCTGGGGCGAGCGGGCCGAGAGGCGATCCCAGAATCCGCGGGTTTCGACAGCCGGCGAGGTGGTCGCCATAAGCTGCACGGATTCGGCGAGGGCTTCTAGCTCGGTGAGCGGTTCCTGCGCCTGCTCGAAGCGCTCGAACTGGAGGTGATCTTTGACCAGTGCGGCCGTCTGATCCGCCTGCGCGAGCATCCCGCGCAGGTGCGTTCGTTCGTGCTCGGTCAGCCGCTCCTGATGCGCATCGAATCGCCTCTTTGCCGCGGCCAGCCCGTGGCGGGCGCTTTCGAGACGCGAGCGGGTATCGGTGATGAGGATCAGTTGAGGCGCCGCGGCGTCGAGCTGAACTTTCATCCCCGGCGTGAGCGTGGTGGCGATCCACGTCGCGGCCGTGCCGTGGCCGGAGATGACCAACCCGTCGGGCGGTATGGCCGAGTCATTGCCCCCGACGAAGGTGACGAACCCCCCCGCCACCGTGGCCTCGATCCCCCACGGGTTGGTTCCGGTGCGCTTTCCCATCGCGGGGGTGTAGACGACCAGCTCGTCGGCGCCGCGCCCGCCGGGATGATCCCCCGCGCCGGGGTTGACGGCGACGATTGGGCGGGTCTGCGTGACAATGTAAGGATCTTCGGCGAGGGAGGGGTGGGCGACGAGGCACGAAAGAGCCAGGGACAAGAGGGCAATACGTGTTGACATGGCGAGGCGCTCCTCTTGAGTGTGAGGCACTGTCAATAACCCGTGATCCATTGTACACGTCACAAGCCACATGCCCACGCTTCGCGAGGGCATGGCACCCAACCCACAACTCAGAACTCAGAACACAACCCTCAACTCCTTCCAAACTGCCGCTCGAGGTCCTTGAGGGTCAGGCGGATCGTCGTCGGCCGGCCGTGGGGGCAGTTGGAGGATCGTTCGACGTGGTCGCGCTGCTCCAGCAGCGCGTGCAGCTCCTCGTGGCTCATGGCATCGCCGGCTCTGACCGCCGCCCTGCACGCCATCATGTCCAGCACCTCATGGAGGGCGGATTCGTGCGCGGCCGCGTCGGCGTCCGCCCGGCCGGTCAGTTGCAGTTCGCCCTCTTCCGCGCGGTCGAGCAGATCGGTGAGGAACTCGGCCGGATCGACCTTCCTGTCGAAGAGGAACGTGGCGAAGGCATGGATCGCCACGCTGGCCGGGCCGATCGGTTCGCACTCCATCCCGATGCGCTCGAGCAGCGGCCGCAGCGTCTCGAGCAGCTCCATCCGCGCGGCGCTGACGGGCACGATCGCGGGCATGAGCAGGCGCTGGCTCTCGAGGTCGCGCTCGCCGATGCGCCGGCGAAGCTCCTCGAACATGACACGCTCGTGCAGGGCGTGCTGATCGACGATGACCAGCCCCTGCTCGTCCTCGGTCACGACGTAGCTCTTATGGACCTGGAGGATCGACAGCGAGCGAACTGCCTGGCTGCTGGATGATGAGCCGTTGCCGTGCGGGCGCGCGTCGAGGCCGTCCATCAGCGAGGGGTTTTCCTCGGCCATCGCCTCCCGCACCTGCTGGTAGACAAAACCCTGCTGCGTGGGATCCATCCGCTTGAAGAAATCGACGAATCCGCCCGGCGTGGTGACGACGTGGGGCCGCTCCTGCTGAGCATCGGCGGCATCCTCAAATCTGAACCCCGTCGCGGCGGTGATGCGCGGCGTCAGATCCGCCCCAAGAAGCCGCTGGCGCAGCGCCGAGAGCACCAGCCCGTGAACGCGCCCCCCGTCCCGGAAGCGCACCTCCGCCTTGGCGGGGTGGACGTTGACATCCACCGCCGCCGGATCCATCTCGATCATCACCACCGCCACAGGGAACTTGTCCGGCGGGGTCAGCCCTCGGTAAGCCTCGCGGATGGCGTGGGCGAGCTGGCGGTCCCGGATCGCCCGCCCGTTGAGGTAGAGATACTGAAACTTCGCCGTCGCCCGTGCCAGGTCCGGCAACCCTGCCAATCCCCAGAGCAACGTCTGACTCGCATCACCGAAAGCCTGCTCGGTGTGCTCGAACTCCAGCAGCGCCTCGTCAAGCTCCCTGCCAAGGACATCCAGACACCGACCCTTGTGATCGACCGGTGCGGGGAGGTCCAGGACCAGACGGTCGTTGTGCCGCAGGGTGAAGGCGACTTCGGGGCGCGCCAGGGCGATTCGGCCGAGCGTTTCGCTGATGTGGGCGAACTCGGTGGCCGCGGCCCGGAGGAACTTGCGTCGAGCGGGGATATTGAAAAAAAGATCGCGGACTTCGATGACCGTTCCGGGCGAGGCGGCGGCCGGTTGAACTTCGCCGGTGCGATCGCCCTCGACTTCAAGCATCGCGCCGGCGTCGACGTTCTGATCCAAAGTGTTCGGGCGGCTGGTGATGCGCAGCCGACTGACGCTGGCGATCGAAGCCAGGGCTTCGCCGCGGAAACCGAGGGTGGCGATCGCGGCGAGCTGCCCGGCCTCGCTGAGTTTGCTCGTGGCGTGGGGGGCGACCGCCAGAGGCAGCTCGGGTTCGGGGATGCCCTGCCCGTCATCGCTGACTCGGATGAGCTGCCGCCCGCCATCCTCCACGGCCACGTCGATGCGCCTGGCTCCCGCATCCAGGCTGTTCTCGACCAGCTCCTTCACCACGCTGGCAGGCCGCTCGATCACCTCCCCGGCGGCGATCTGGTTGACCAGCAGGGGTGGAAGCTTGCGGATGGGCATGGCGGGATATGGTAACAGGAGGGGATGGGAAAGTGATTGTGCCGTTCAGCCAGATGTGTGGCTATAATGTCGCCGAGGTCCGCCTGTGTCGGCACGGAGCCGGAAACTGGGAGTGTCAGCTTTGTTCAGGGAACTGCAGGAACTTGCTCAGCAGACGTGTTACCCGCTGGATGCGTTTCTTTTCGTCCAGCAGGGGCTGGACTTCACGGCGCGGCGGATTCACGGGGCGCCGCGGTGTGATGATGACGACGCTGAGCACGCCTCAAGGCACGTCACCGGCCAGCAGCTCTGCCTTGGGCTGCGGGATTACGCGATCAAGGAATACGGGCTGCTGGCGCGAACGGTCCTGCGCCGCTGGAACATCCAACGTAGTGAGGACTTCGGGCGAATCGTGTTCGCGATGGTCGAAAACGACCTGATGCACAAGACGGACCACGACGACCTCGCGGACTTCATCGACGTGTTCGACTTTGACGAGGCCTTCTGCCCGTCGCTGCAGCTGAGCGAGCGTCCGTGATGGCAAGGGGGACTGGGGGCCGGGTTGCAGCGTGCTGAGTGAAGGTTTCAGATGTAGGACGGGGGCTTGACGCAGGACATTGGATTGCGGCGGCGGCGACCGTACAATGCCCGCGACGCGTCTGCCCCTTCCCCGAACTGAGATCGCCGCATGATCCGACCTGATCGATCCCCCCTGCCGAGACTGACCGGGTTGGGCGCCACGGCGCTGATTCTGGTTTTCACCCTTTCGGGGTGGGCCTGGGCGC
>JBGTFI010000462.1:0-3081 GCA_041747335.1 Phycisphaeraceae bacterium
GGCGGCCGGCAAGGTCCGCATCAGCGAGCAGCGCATCGACATCCTCGGGTGACGGCAGCGCCAGGGCGGCGTCCCACGCCGCGGACGCTTTCTTCTCGGACTCCAGCACCAGGGCCTCCGCCTTCGCGAGAGCATCCCTCACGGCCTCCGCGCGCAAGGCCGGGTAGTAGCTCTCCACCGGCAAGGGCACATCCCTGATCTCTGGCGCCTCCGGAGTGAGAAACGCCGGGAAGCGGGGCTGCAGGGGCTTTTCCGTGTCGGGTGTGGCTTCATTACCCCGGATGAACACGTAGGTAGGCTCGTCAGGACGGACATCGACGACGCGTACCAAGCTGTTTGCTGCGGCCTCGCCCTCGTAGCTGAGGAGGTCGATCTGGATGTCGTGGGGCTCAAAGAACGCTCGAATCCGGAAGAACTCCTCCTGCGGCATCGGATCGTACTTGTGGTCGTGACACTTGGCGCAGTTCAGGGTCAGGCCCAGGAATGCCTTCCCTGTGTGTTCTACAACGTTCTCCAGCCAGACATTGCGGTTGTAACGGTACCAGTTCCTGACCAGAAAGCCGGTCGCCCGCAGCGTGTCGGGATCGAGCGGGGCGATCTCGTCGGCGGCCAGCATCTCCTGGATCATGCGGTCGTAGGGCTTGTCCGCGTTCACGGACTCGATGATCCAGTCGCGCCAGCGCCAGATGTGCGGCTGGCTCTCCCGCACCTCGGCGTTGTGCCCCGCCCAGTCGCTGTAGCGCCAGACATCCATCCAATGCCGGCCCCAGCGTTCCCCATAACGCGGGCTGGCCAGAAGATCCTCGACGATCTGGAGGTATCGCTCTTCGGTGGGCTGAGCGGTGAACTCCGCCAGTTCCTCCGGAGTCGGCGGAACACCGACCAGATCCATATAGAGCCGCCTGAGCAGCACGTGCGCAGGAGCAGGCTCCTGCGGCGTCAGACCATGCTCAGCGTGCTGAGCGGCCAGGAATGCATCGATCGGGTTGCGGACCCACGTCGGGTCGGGTGGCGTCGGCACCGGCGGCTGCACGACTTGAACAAATGACCAATGCTCCCCCGTGCCGCCCTCACGGTCTGCGGCCGGCGCTCCCTCGGCCAAGCCACCGCACAGGAACATGGCGCCGGACAACATCCAGCCGCCCAGACGCCATCGATTCCCCGACGGGCCCGATGCCGCGCGGGGGATTCTGTCATTGCACTTGATTGTTTGCATCGTTCAGTCAGAGGAACAGGAGATGTCGCATGATAAGAACTCAGAACCTCCAAGCCGACGACATCTAAACCGATTTGAGTCTAGGCCGGGCAGAAACGCACAGTCAATCCGAATTCCCGGCCTCTGATTCCGATAATGAGTCGCTGCGGCGGTACGCCCCCCAACACCACCCCGGAGTGCTGTCCCGCCCCGGCCGGGATCGGTCGCGACCGTCTCGAATTGGGAGGTCATGGCGAAATCCCCTGGGTACGCCAACCACTATCCCCGCCGAGGGAGGGGCGCGTCCAGCGCCTTTGCGCGCAGCCGGAAAAAACTCGCTCCCGCTACCTCCCCCTCACACCCTCCACCGGAACCGGCACGAACGCCTTGATAAGCCTGCCGTCCTCCGCGCTGAAGAGGCGCACCTGGCCGTCGTAGCCCGCGGTCGCGAGGGTGGCGCCGTCCGGGGAATACTCGAGCGCGTAGACCGGGCCGTCGAAGCCGGTCAGCGTCAGCGCGCGGGAGGTGGTTTCGATGTCGTAGATGCGCACCTCGTTGGTAGCGCCGATCGCCAGACGTTTACCATCAGCGCTGAAGGCGACGGCCGCGACGGGTGAACCGAGTCGCTCAAACGTCTTGACGAGGTTGGTGTCGTTGCGGGCGGCGGTGCGGTTCTGGTTGTCGGAGATCTTGTAGATGCGGGCGACGCCCAGCTCGCCGCCGTAGGCGATCAGCGCCTCGGCCGGATGCCGCGCGACGCTGACGATCGGTTCGAGGGGATTGTTGATGTCGTCCACAAAGCGCGCGGTGTCGAGGTCGATCAGCTTCATCGCCTTGTCGCGCCCCGCGGAGACAAGCTGGTGGCCGTCCGCGGTGAAGACGACCCCTCGCACCCAGTCGCCGTGGGCGCGGAAGTCCAGCAGCACTTCGCCGTCGGCGATGCGCACCAGACGCACGATCTTCTCCGCCCCGCCGACGGCGAGCATCCGGCCGTCCGGCGAATAACCCAACCCATAAAGAGAATCGCTCCCCAAGGTGTACTCATGTTCAAGAGCGTGGGATTCGACGTTCCATACCTGAAGGTGTCCGAACTCGCCGGGTGATCCGCCGGCGGCGGCGACGTGCTTTCCATCGGGCGAGAACGCCACCGCCTCGATGCGCGGCGACCGTCCGACCAGGCGGGCGACGATGCCATCGCCGTCGGCGTGATGAAGGATGATCTCGTGATAACCCCCGATCGCCAGGAGTTTCCCATCCGGCGAATACGCCATCGCGGCGATGACCGGCGGCGCGGTATAGACCGGCGCCGGGATGGGATCGCTTGCGGGTGCCTCGGCGGATTCATCGTTGACGGCGCCCTGCTCGATCCATCGCGAGAGAATCGCGATCTCCTCCGCGGAAAGCGGTTCGCCCTCGGCCGGCATCTCCGGCTCCGGCCCGGTGACGAGCTTGATGAGCAGGCTCTCGCCCGGCTTGCCCGCGACCACCGACGCCCCTTCCGATCCGCCTTTCATGAGCATGTCATAAGTGGAGACGTCGAGCTTGCCCTTGGCGCGATCGGCGCGGTGGCAACTGACGCAGTTGGCTCGCAGGATGGGCGCGATATCGCGCGTGAAGCTGACCGCATCGGCGGCGCGCGCGGAGCGTCCGTGTGCAAAGCTCGTCGCCAGCGCCAGAACGACCGCCATCCATACTCGATTCACTACCATTCGCTGCCTTCCGATGGTCATGCCTGGATCTATTCGACTTGCAGGGGAAACGCCGGGCTGTAGGTGGTCACGTCATACCCGCCGACGGTCGCATCGACGCGCAGGACGACCAGTCGCGTGGCCTGGGCGGCGCTGTCGCGCGGACGGAACTGGAGCATCGCGATCTCTTCGCCCGGC
>JBGTFI010000463.1:0-2575 GCA_041747335.1 Phycisphaeraceae bacterium
GACGAGCAGCGCGCCCGCGACGACCAGGACGGATCGCAGCAGGACGCGGTGGGCCTGGCGGCGGGCCGAGCCGACATCCCTGTAGAGCTCGACGACCGCCGCGACGTTGCCCTGCGCGTCGCGAACGGGGACGTATGTTTCGATCAGGTCGAGCTGCGGGCGGTATTCCTGGGCGAGGTCCCAGACGGCGTCCCCGTGCCCCGACAGGGAAGCGACCCGCCCGTTCAGCGCCGCGTCGAGTTCCGGATCATCCTCGACGGAAGCGCCGATGATCCGCAGGTCGGAGCTGTAGATGATGCGTCGCTGGGGGTTGATGATCTTGACCTTCACGAGCTCGAACTGGGTCAGGAAGTTGCGCATGCGGCCGTCGAGGTCCGCGATCCGAGCCTCGTTGATTTGGGCGATCCCGGCTTCGGGTTCGGATCGCATCAGGTCGCTCAGTTCGAGATCCCGCAGGGCGCCGGCGACGTGGATCGACTGGTTCTGGGCTTCTTCCAGGATCAGGTGGTAGAGGATTCCGCGAAGTCCCACGCCCACGACGGTGCAGATCAGGAGGACCGCCAGGAAGCCCCAGGCGATGAAACGGCGAAACCAGCTCTCGCCGGCTGGGGGATGATCGAGGAGGCCGCTCGCGTCGTGATTCTCCTGCGTGGACAAGTCCGGTTGATGCGTCAAGGCGGTGTCCCCGTGCGGGTGGTCCGGCGCGGAACCCTGAGGATTTCGATTCGTCTTCCGTTGGACGCCCGGAGATCGGCTGCAAACATGATGCCGCTGTCCTGAGTGACGATGGGAGGGCCGCGGGGCGTTACGCCCGCGCCTGCATCATAGGAGAGGTGGTCAAATCTTGACCACCGCTGGTCGGGGGAAGTCCATGTTCCGAACCGGCGAGGCACCGCGACGGGGGCGGCGATCGGCGGCGGCCGGAGCCTATGTGATTGTATCATTCTGTTTATTATGGTTTTATATTATTGAGTCAAGATTGTGATCCGGCATCCATGCCGCGGCATTGTGATTGCAATCTGGTCGTTGCCGGGGGTGGAGGCGGACTCGGAAGTTCCTATCGCAAGCAGAGCGTTCCCCCCATGTTCCAGCGCGATGCCATCGAGTCTCAAACTGGGGAGATCCGGCTGTTCGCCTATTGCCACGAAGGGATGGGCGTCGGGCACCTGAGGCGAACGCTGACGATATGCAACCGTCTGGCGCAGGCGTTTCCCGGGCTGAAGCGCCGGATCGCCACGGGTTCGCCTTACGCGAGTCTCTTCGAGTCGCACCGGGAGGTGGGTTGGGTGAAGCTTCCGACGATCGCGAAGCTGACCACGGGGGCGTATCGACCCGCGACGCCCGGCGTGGAGCTGGGCGCACTGCTGGAGGCGCGTCGGCAGCTTCTGGTGGGCGCCGTGGAGCGATGGCGGCCTCACATCCTGTTGGTGGACAAAGCGCCGGTGGGGGTGTGCGGCGAGCTCGAACCGGCGCTTCGGCGCGTTCGCGCTCATCTTCCGCGGACGCGGGTGGTTTTCGGAATGCGGGATATCGACGATGCCCCGGAGACGACGCGTCGGGAGTGGTCGGCGCTGGGGGCGTGGCGTGCCCTGGAGGAGTGCTACGATGAGATATGGGTGTATGGGATGCGCGAGGTTTTCGATGTGGCTCGCATGTACCAGATGCCCGAAGGGATTGAGTCTAAGCTCCGTTACGTCGGTTATGTCTGCGAGGAGCCCGGCGGGAACCGAGACAGGGATGCGTCCTCGACGGAGGACATCGTCGTGACCGTCGGGGGAGGGACGGATGGTGACGGTCTGATCCGCGCTTACCTTGACCATGCGGCGCCCCAGGCCGCGTCACGGGGATTGCGGAGTACGATCGTCGCCGGCCCCGATCTTCCGACCGAGTCTTCGAGTTCTCTGCGCCGTCTGGCGGCGGGTATTCCGGGCGTGACGTGGATCAGCGCGGACACCTCGCTTCGCGAGCGGTTCGTCGGGGCGAGGCTGGTGGTGAGCATGGGCGGGTACAACACGCTGTGCGAGGTGGTGGCGCAGGGCCGGCGCAGCCTGGTGGTTCCGCGCGTCAGCCCGCGTGTCGAGCAGCTGCTGCGTGCCACGCTGTGGCACCAGCGCGGGGTGGTGGAGATGCTCCACCCGCGGGATCTGACCCCGCAGACCCTCAGCGACCGGGTGATGAAGCTGATTGAGGTCGATGGTCCCTGTTCGCGGGACGGGCTGGACCTTCGGGGACTGGAGACGATCGTCCATCGGTTCGGACAGATAAGGGAGGAAGCTTCGCGCTATGAAGCTGCTGTACGTCTGCAATGACTTCGGCATCCGCCCCGACGGGGTGAAGGGCGCCTCGATCCACCTGCGGGCGATCACATCGGCGCTGGCAGAACTGGGGCACGAGGTGCTCCTGCTCAGCCCCCACGGCGCGCCCGGCGGCGGGCATCCGGCGCATCCGGTGCTTGCGGAGGGGTGTCCGGCGATCGCCGACACGGTCAGGCCGCTCAAGCAGTGGCTTGGCGCGTTCGGGGTGGCCGATGACCTCGCACGAGACCTCCGCCCGCTGGTGTTCAACAGTTGGGCAT
>JBGTFI010000464.1:0-4031 GCA_041747335.1 Phycisphaeraceae bacterium
CGCACGCGGCGGTGAAGAGCGGATCGTCCACGTGCGCCGCGGCCAGCCGACCGAGCGCTCGGCCGAGCGTGGCATCCCTGAACTGACCGATGGAGTACGCCAGTTGCATGCGCACGTGAATGGCGTCATCGCCTTCGCGCTCGAGGAGCGCCGACACCAGCTCGCCCGAGGGTGAATCACTGAAGGCCTCAGCCAGCCGCACCGCGTGACGGCGCACCACCGGGGCCTGGTCAGCCAGTCCCGCCTGCACGTCCGTTTCGGTGAGGACGCCCAGCCCGTCGAGCGTGCAGATCGCGTGCATACGAGCGTGTGCGCTTTCACTTTCTCGAAGAACGCGGCGCAGCGCCGCCTGCGCCTCGCGCCGCTTTCCGGTGACGATCAGGCGCTGGGCGGCGTCGCGCTGCCACCCGCTGGGGGATTCAAGCACCTTCGCCAGTTCCGCGGGTGAAAGCGTGTCCATCCGTGGGATGGGCCGCGGCGCGCTATCGCGCGGGAACACGCGATAGATGCGCCCGCGGTCGTGCCCGGCGCGCAGGTCGAGGGTCTTTTCGTAGGCGTCATCGATCCATTCGGGATGCTCGATGACCAGGCGGTACATGTCGC
This sequence comes from Phycisphaeraceae bacterium, assembly GCA_041747335.1. Lineage (GTDB taxonomy): Bacteria > Planctomycetota > Phycisphaerae > Phycisphaerales > Phycisphaeraceae > JBGTFI01. The sequence goes on from JBGTFI010000464.1 coordinate 604, forward strand.
TGAACCAGATGGCGCCGTCCGGGCCGGGGCGGACGGTCGTCGGTCGGAACCAACTGTCTCGCGAGGCGAGGAACTCGCGGCGCGATTCGTCCTGGGGTTTGCGGCTGGTGAATGTGACTCCCGCAGGTTCGATGATCCGCCGGTGGATGAGGTTGTGTACCGGTTCACAGACCAGCGAATTGCCGGTGAACCGCGGGCCGAAGAGGTTATCACGGTAGAACGTCACGCTGCACGCGGAGGTGAACAGGCTCGGCTGGCCCGGCGGCGGCGGCGTGTACCCGGAGAAGTGGCTCAGCACCCGGCTGATGGGGTGGATCGGTGAATCGTGCAGCGTCGAGACCATCACCACCGGATCCGGCGGCGCGACATAGGGATTGCGCCGCAGGTAGCGGTCGTCCAGCGCGAAGTGGAAGGTCGGAAACGAGTTGTTGCACCCGAACCAGTGGCCCGCATCGTTCTGACTGCGGCCAAACTGGGTCATGCCGGTGGTGGCCTCGATCTCGCCGGTGTCCGGGCGGACGCGCAGGTCGCGGCCGTTGATGTCCACCACCTTCCCCGTGGCGACCGAACGGATCCGCCCGCCGCTGTCGCCGTTGGCGATGTGGACCCAGTTGTCCAGCCCCCACGTCAGACCGTTGACGCGGTGCTGCTGGTTGCCCTCACCGAAGCCCTCGAACAGGACCCGCTTGACATCCGCTTTGCCGTCGCCATTCGTATCTTCGGCGTAGAACACGTCCGGGGCGGCGGTCACGAGCACCCCCTTGCCCCAGGGCATCACGCCGGTGGGAAAACCCACACCGTCCATGAACAGCGTCGAGCGGTCATACTTACCATCGCCGTTGGTGTCTTCGAGATAGCGGATGCGCCCGCCGGGCTTGCCCCGCCCGTCGAGACCGAGCGGATAGTCGGCCATTTCAACGACCCAGAGCCTGCCGTCCGGCCCCCAGTCGAACGCGACCGGATCCATCGTCAGCGGCTCCTCGGCGACAAGTTCCACGACGTGGTTGTCACCCACGACGATCGACGCGAGCGAAGCCTGCGGCGACTTCGGCACCGGCGGCAGGTCGCGCAGCATCCAGTCGAACGACCGGCGGTCGACGAGGTCCGGCATGCGGTCGGTGTCTTCATTCTGAATCCACATGTGGCGATAGCTGAACCACGCGCCGTTGTTCGTCCCGTCGGCACGGACGATCATCGGAATCTCCTGCGCGGGCTCCTCGTCGCCACGGTTGCCCTCGACGGCGACCTTCGACCACCCGCGATCCAGGCCCTCGAAGAGATAGACACCGTAGCGGTGTGGATCGGAAAAGACGATGTCATCGCGGCCGTCCTCATCCACATCCACGAAGCGAAGCCCCGCATCCCGCCCGTAGGCATCGACGATCGCCACGCCCGCGGGCAGCTTTACCGGCAGAATGGACCACGTCTTGCGGCAGGGAATCCACTTGAAGACCGCGCTGTGGGATTCGTTGGAGACGATCAGTTCGCACACGCCGTCGCGGTCGAGATCCCGCAGACGCACTCCGCGGTCGCGCCCGCCCTCGTGCGTCATCACCTCGCGGCCTTCGATCCGCAGCCCGCTCAGGAGCGTGTCGTCCGGCTGCCACCCGGCGCCGTTGAAGCGCCATCCCCCGCGTGCATCATCACTGGCCAGGATCATCACCGCGAAGTTGTCGCGCTTATCATCCTTCCGGCACTCCGCCTGGACGATGCCGAACCGCGCCCCGGCGTCCACGCGCGACCCGTCGGCCAGCACCCGCACCAGCGCCACCGGGAAATCCGCATCATGCCAGCGGTTCGCCTGCGCGTTCCACACGCGCGTGCGACGGAGGTTCTCGTTGCCGATGAGGACGTCCAGGCATCCATCGCCGTCGAGGTCCAGCAGACGCACGCCGTTGTCCTGACCGTTCTGCGGATGGCGAAGCGGCTGCCCGGCCAGGAGATTGTTCGTCAGCTTCTCCCGCAGCCGCGGGAAGGTGAGAAACCGCGCCCGCTTCCCGTGGGTGTTCACGGTGTGGTCCACGATGTCGATGAGCTGATCGTTGCGGATCCAGGCGTGGGGGTGGAAGGTGAGGGTGTGAAGCCCCTTCTTGCGCGCGGTGGCGTCGATCGAGGCCATCATGTCCCGCGCGGTGAGGGGATTGTGTACGCCGTGCAGGTGCTGGCCCTGCCAGTCATCGGGAAGCTGCGAGGGCACCTCCCAGCAGGTCCGCCCCACCACGTAGGGATAGGGGTAATTCACCACGTGATTGACCCACGCCTGGTCCGACCGCGCGTACTTGCCGAACTTGCGCCGCCCGTCATCGTCCGTGGCGTACCCGGCCGGCTGCTCGGGATCGTCCTCCGTGTAGAGCATGGCGATGGAGGATGAGATCTCCAGGAAGTTCCCCGCCGGGGAAGTCTTGTTGAAAAGCTCGGTGTAGAAGCGCGGGTTGGCGTTGTTGATCGAGTCGAAACAGGTCATCCGGTACGAGACGGTCGTCGAATTGGGAATGCTCCTAAGGTTGTCCACGCACAGGTGGTAGTTGTCGTGGGCGGCCTGGAAATCCCCGCTGTTGAGCAGCGGGCAGGGGTGGTTGACCGTGTGCGTCTCGAGCGCCACGCCCTCGGCCAGCCACTTCTGCAGGTGCGGTTCGTCCGGATCCGGCTGATTGCACATGATGCTCACCGCCGCCTGCCCGTCCACCTTCTTAAGTCGGTCCAGCAGCGGACGCAGAAACTCCTCATAAGGATGGTGCCCCGACATGTCGTCGATCGAGAGAATGACCGCAAGGTCCACGCCCTCTTCGCCGATCCACTGCGGGGTGATGAGCTTCGGGAACTGCGCGCCCACCGCGTAGGGGTCGCAGAACTCATCCAGGTGCGTCAGACGATTGGCGTCGATCCCCCCTCGCGCCGAGGCCGACCACAACGCGGCCCACACCACACCCATCAACCCCCCCGCTCGAAGCACGTCACGCACAGACATCGATCGCGGCTCCATCAATGAATACTGGAATACAAGCTCTACGCCATCACCCCGCGCGCCCACTCGATCGCCTCATCGCAGAACTGCCGCGAGGCCGCGGGCGTGAACGGCGGCAGGTCGCAGATCTTCGGCACCACGCTGGCGGCGTAGTCGCGCGTGGCGTGGGCGGAAGGATCCGTCAGGTAGCCCACGAAGTCATCGGTGTATCCCACGCCAAGCACATAAGGCAAACCCAGGTTGTGGCGGATCTTCAGCCCGTAGTAGCTGAACAGCTCGGACCCGTGGAAAAACAGCCCCACATCCCCCAGCCTCACCACGGAGATGGAGGTAGGCAGCTCTCGCTGGGCCATATTCCACTTCGCCATGCCCTCGAACCACGAGGCAGCGAAGGGGGGATCGACAAACTCGCCGCCGCCGTTGGCCGCCGGATCGCGCCGATAGGCTTCGAGTTGTTCCTTGA
>JBGTFI010000465.1:0-3057 GCA_041747335.1 Phycisphaeraceae bacterium
TTGCGGCTTCGCCGCAATGGCGGGCGAGACGCCCGCCCCACTGGACTTCACTGGCGGCAGGCCGCCAGTGGCACGGCCCCGGAGCGCTGTTCAGTCTCACATCGACCTTCACCGGAAGGAGACGCCATGTCGATCCGCCCCTGTGTGTTCATCGTCTGCGCGCTGAGCTTCCTCTTAGCCCCCGCGCACGCCCAGCAGGAACCTCCCCTTCAGATCGGCGGGGCGTTTCCGCACCTGACAGTCATGGCCCCCGGCGTGGGAAGCCGCACGGAAACGGGCATCGGCGCGCTGATCCCCTGGGCCGACCGGCTGTGGATGATCGGGTATGTGGCGCATGTCGAGGGGCAGGGCATCGGACTGTACGAGGTCGATGAGAAGCTGCGGATGACAAAGCATCCTGCCTCCGTCACCGGAACGTTCGCCAACCGGCTGGTGCATTGGGCGTCCGACCAGGCGTTCATCGGCCCGCACGCCATCGACGCCCGCGGCAACGTACGCACCATCGAGGCGCTCAAGTCCCACCGCCTGACGGCCACCGCCCTTCACCTCGAAGATCCGCGCCACAAGGTCTACTTCCTCACGATGGAGGGGCTGCTCTTCGAGGTGGACGTGCGCACGCTCGAAGCGCGGCAGCTCTTCAATCTCGCGGAGGAGCTGCGCCTGCCCCAGGGCGCGCAGCCGCACTTCAAGTCTGCTTTCAGCGCGCAGGGCAGATTGATCGTCGCCAACAACACCTACGAGGAGCTCGAATACCTTGGCCAGCGCGAAGCGGGGCGGCTGGCGGAGTGGGATGGCCGGGGACCGTGGCGCATTCTCGAGCGCAACCCGTTCATCGAAGTCTCCGGCAAGCAGAACCCCGCACCGGGGGCGCGCTTCGGCAACACCCTCTACGCCGTGGGGTGGGATAGCCGCTCGGTGATCCTGCGCGTGCTGCACGACGGCCGATGGCAGCGCTACCGCCTGCCCAAGGCCAGCCATTCCTGGAGCCACACGTGGAACACCGAGTGGATGCGCATCCGCGAGGTGCAGACCGAGCGCTACGTGATGGACGCCTTCGGGCTGTTCTACGACCTGCCGGCGCTGGTCTACGGCGGCAAGGTGTGGGGCATCAAGCCCATCGCCACGCACCTGCGCATCGTGCCGGACCTGTGCTACTGGCGCGGGCTGCTCGTGCTCGCGGGGGATCAGACGGACAACGCCGTCGGCCAGCCGCAATCCGGGCTGTGGTTCGGGCAGATCGACGACCTATGGAACTGGGGCAAGCCCTCCGGCTGGGGGGGCGTGTGGCGCAAGAGCGATGTGCGCGCCGGCGACGCCTCGGACCCTTTTCTCATGACCGGCTTCGACCGCAAGACCATTCACCTGACCAACGATGCGACCTCGCCGCTGCGCATCACTGTCGAGGTCGATTTCCTCGGCGACGGTTCCTGGCAGCCGTACACCAGCGTCGAACTCCCGCCAAGCGCCTACGCCCACCACGTTTTCCCGGCCGGTTACAGCGCCCACTGGGTGCGTCTGGTGTCGCAGGACGCGGGGCGCGTGACGGGGTGGTTTTTTTATGAGTAGCGGGGTGTTGTGCGTTGTGGGTTGTGTGTTGGATCGGGTGCCATGCCCTCGTCCTCGTGGGCATGTGAAATGTAGGACGCATGATGGCTCGGGCTATATCATGGACGGATCGATCCGCACTCTCGGAGATTCCCGTCATGCCGTTTTATCGTGACTTACCGTACATCCGCTTCCTCTGCCTCCTCCCCCTCCCCCTCCTCCTCCTCACCGCCTGCGGCGATTCCAGTGCCCCCGCGCCTCCGGCCGGGCCCGCGGGCGAACGCCCGCTCAGCATCGCCGTCATCCCCAAGGGAACGACGCACACGTTCTGGAAGTCCGTTGAGGCCGGGGCGCTGCGCGCCGGCGAAGAGCTGGGCGTTCACATCCAGTGGAAGGGGCCGCTCAAGGAAAACGACCGCGCCCAGCAGATTCAGGTGGTGCAGCAGTTCCTCTCCCAGGGGGTGGACGGTATCGCGCTCGCGCCGCTGGATTACAAGGCCCTGGTCGGGCCGGTGGCGCAGGCGAAAGAGCGCGGCGTGCCGGTGGTGATCTTTGATTCGGCGCTGGATGCGAAGCCTGGGGAGGACTTCATCTGCTTCGTCGCCACCAACAACCGCGAGGGTGGACGCCTGGGCGGCGAAGCGCTCGCCAAGGCGCTGGGCGGCTCGGGCAAGGTGGTGCTGCTGCGCTATATGGTCGGCTCGGCGAGCACCGACGAGCGCGAAGCCGGTTTCCTCGAAGCGATCGGCAACTATCCCGGCATCGAGATCGTCCAGGAAAACCGCTACGCCGGCGCCACGGCCGGCGAGGCTAAGACGCAGGCGCTCAACATGATCGACCAGGTTCGACAGGCCGACGGGGTGTTCTGTCCCAACGAGTCCTCGACCCACGGGATGCTGCTGGCGCTCAAGCAGGAAGGTTTAGCGGGGAAGATCACCTTCGTCGGCTTCGACGCCTCGCCGCCGCTGGTCGAGGCGCTCAAGGCCGGGGAAATCAAGGCCCTGGTCGTGCAGAATCCCCGGAAGATGGGTTATCTGGCGGTCGAAACGCTGGTCAGACACCTGCGCGGTGAAACCGTCGAGCCGGTGATCGACACCGGCGTGGCGGTGGTGACGCTCGAGAACATCGACGATCCCGACATCAAAGTCCTGATCGAGTAGCGTTGCGATGGCCCACTCCGATGCGATCACCGGTGTTCAGCCGCCGCGTCTGCGCATGATGGGCGTTCGCAAGCGCTTCGGCGCGACGGTGGCGCTGGGCGGGGTCGATCTGGAGGTGAATCCTGGCGAAGTGCTGGCCCTGGTCGGTGAAAATGGCGCGGGCAAGAGCACGCTGATGAAGATCCTCTCGGGGGCCTACCAGCCCGATGAGGGGCGGATGTGGCTTGACGGTGAGCCTTACGCCCCGCGCGGGCCCGCGGACGGCCGGCGCGCGAGGGTGGCGATGATCTACCAGGAGCTTTCCCTCGCCCCGCACCTGACGGTGATGGAGAACATCCTCCTGGGCATCGAG
>JBGTFI010000466.1:0-3291 GCA_041747335.1 Phycisphaeraceae bacterium
ACTGGGAGCGGGTGCTTCGCCGGCGCGGAATGGTGCCCTCGCCGCCCGCTGGGGTCGGCTGGTCGGCGCCCTCGGCCTTGACCACCCGCTGACTCTTGCCCTCCTGCACCGCGGCGCAGAGGCTCTGCACCACCACCTCGATCGAGCGCATCGCGTCGTCGTTGCCCGGGATGGGGATGTCCGCGTAGTCCGGGTCCGAGTCGGTGTCGATCAGGCAGATCGTCGGGATGCCCAGCTTGCGGGCTTCGCGCACGGCGTTGAGTTCGTGGCTGACGTCGATCACCACCATCGCCCCGGGCAACTTGTGCATGTTCCGGATGCCCTCGAGGTTGCGGAGGATCTTGCTCTTCTCGCGGCGGAGCTGGCTTTCCATCTTCTTCGAGTAATTGGCGATCGCGCCGGATTCTTCGAGTTTTTCCAGCTCTTCAAGGCGCTTAAGTCGGGCGCGGATGGTCTGGAAGTTCGTCAGCGTCCCGCCCAGCCACCGCTCGGTGACCCAGTGCATCCCGCACTCGCGGACATTCTGCTCGACGCATCCGCGCGCCTGGCGCTTGGTGCCGACAAACAGGATGTCCTTGCCCCCGGCGACGATCTTGGTGATGTACTTGCGCGCCAGGAGCAGGCCTTTAACCGTCGCCTTGACGTCGATGATGTGGATGTGATTGCGTTTGCCGAAGATGTAGGGCGCCATCTTCGGGTTCCAGTTGGTGGAACGGTGCCCGAAATGGACGCCGGCTTCGACGAGGTCTTTGACAAGCGAGGCCATGACTCAAACTCCTTCCAGGGAGGCAGCGACACCGGCGAAGACGCCGGCCAGGCCCGACGGAGACGGGCGGAACGGCTTCGCGCAAGGGCGCTTGAACGACCGCGGCGGACAAAGTGCCTGCAGGAGCCCGCCGGCGGTGGCTGGTCTTGAACTTCCAGGTCCTCGGCGGGCAATACACCCCGCCGAACCCCGCGAGCTGGCCGCTCACAGGCAAGAAGGCGATTATAGCCCGTCCCCGCGGGCTTGCAACTTGCTCACGGAGGCAGTCAGGAGTCTGGGGTCTGGGGTTCTGGGTCGGGGGTGAATGGCGGGTCGGCGTGTCCTTGAACTGGCGGTGCGTGTGGTTCGTAGGATTCTTCAGAGTCGGCCGCAAGCGGTTGAGCAACCCCCGCGACCGCCGAACCGACTCAGGGCCGTAGGCGTAAGAATCACAGGAACGCGTGACGTAAAACGGACCCGCTGAACTCGACTCTCCTTCCTCCCTCTGTCGCGCCGGAAAAGGGGCGCGACGCGGGCCGCACGGCCCGGAACCTCCTTTTCTCTCTCTTCGCCGCTGACAGACCTCCCTCTGCCGGCGGCATTTTCATTCAAACAGGTACTCAGCTCCGTCCGCCGCCGCGTCCGCCGCTGGGGCGCCCGGCCCGATCGTCCTGGTACAGGGTGCGGTTCTCCGTCGCGTCCCACCAGTAGTCCGGATCGCGCGGGTTGGTACGCTGCTGGGCGTTGATGTAGACCGCGTCGTGCAGGGCGACGTGGGTGTCCGCGAAGAGGATGTTGGCTGACCCGTTGTGACGATCGCCCACCGGGTACTGGTTGTGATTGCTCGGCCAACCGATCATGCGGATGTCCATCGGGGAGATCACGCACGCCCAGCCGGGCGTGGGGGACAGCGCCCCGCCGGGGGTGATGTAGTTCTCGTCCGTGTCGGCGATGACGATGGTCCGGGAGGGTTCGACCACATCATCCAGCTTGACCGTCACGTTGTAAGGCTGATCCCCCAGATTCGTGTAGTTGAATCCGTAGCTTACCTGGTCGCTGGAATAGACGGGGGTGGGGTCGGAGGGGCAGATCCAGGCGTCGAACGTGAAGGGCGTTCGCTTGTCCTGCTGGATGGTTGCCCGGAGCTTCTCGTACCAGAAATACTGGCGGTCTTCCGGGATGCGTGGGTCCGCGTGACCTCCGCCGGGTTTGGCGATGCGGTAATAGGGGAAGATACCGTCGTTGTCCTCGGCGTAGACGTTGACCGCCAGCCCCATCTGGCGCAGGTTGCTCGAGCAGACCGAAGCCGCGGCCGCTTCCTTGGCGCGATTCAGCGCCGGGAGCAGCAGCGCGATCAGCAGGGCGATGATCGAAATCACCACCAGCAGCTCGATGAGCGTGAATCCGGTTGTCGATCTTCGCATCACAAAGTCCTTACGTGGGAGAGGCCTGCCGGACCAGTTACATTCATTATCCGCCCGCCGCCGGGCCGGGTCAACCCTTCGCGATACTGTCTCATCCCCAGTTTCTCCCCAGGCGGCGGAGGGTGGCCAGCAGTTCCAGGAGCAGGCGGTGGCGGGTGGTGGGGCGCTCGTCGAGCAGGAGGCGGCCGATGGTGAAGGCCGAGCATTCCCCGCGTCGGTTGTTGCTGGCCCACAGGCGAGGCGGCAGGTTGCGTCTGGCCCACAGCCCCAGACCCACCAGCAGCAGATACGCCAGCACCAGAATCAGCAGCAGCCGGTCAAACCGGTCCGGGCGGGTGATGCGCGTCTTGCCCAGCGCGTAGCCGAACTGCTCGCTCTTGGCGTCGCGAAAGAGCTCCTCGATGTCAACGCGTCGCGCGTAGAGGTCGCTGATGCGGCGGGCGGCCTGCGCCGGCCGGCAGTCGAGTTCGAGGTTCGTCATCAGGTACCACGGCTGATCGCTCTTCTTCGGCAGGCCCTTTTTCCAGCGAATCACCACGTGCTGACGCACCGGATCGCGCTGACGGTACAGCACGTTCTTGTGCAGTTCGCACGCGCCGCGGCGGATCGGGTAGCGGTCGAGTCGCGCCTCCTGGCCGTTGAACTTCACCCACACCTTGCTCTGGATGCGGATGATGTAATCGAGCCCATGACGCTGACAGAAGCGCCCCAGCTCGGTGCGCCCAAAGCCGCGATCGGCCAGCAGAATCACCTTCACCTGCGACCCGAGCATGTCGCGCAGCGCCAGCAGCAGCGCCTCTTCGAGGGCGTTCTGACTCTTGCCCAGGGTCTTGTCGGTGTAGCTGCCCCAGCACAGGGGGATGGCTCGGCCCTTGATGATGAATTCCGGGGGCGCCGCCATGAGCACGTGGACGCCGCGAACCTTCGTCCAGTCGAGGCTGATCAGCAGCGGCCGGCCCTTGAGCTTCCCGAGGTGTCGGCGGATCAGGCGATTGACCACCGCGCGCATCACGTCGAGCGGTTCGACGCGCGGGTTGGTGATGAACCTCCAGGCGCGTTTGATCTTGTGCTTGGCGCAGGTCGGCCCGGCGAGCTGCCGGCCCAGGCCCGCGAGCGTCATCC